>JBBRRG010000001.1:0-38785 GCA_038200895.1 Candidatus Nitrosocosmicus sp.
TAATATGATCATTATTACTCGTACCATCGAATGTAGAATTATTTTTATTATTATTTTGATCTTTATTTGGTAGAGTTGGATCGATATCATACATTATTTGTAATATTTTAAAAAAAATGTTCTATTAACAATTCTTAACTATCATATATAAAAAACGTATATTTTCGTACTTACCAAGGGTTCATGCCTTTTTGAAACCTGATAGAATCTATTAATCCCTCAGCATATCCAATGCTCAGAATAGCAAGTTCCAGCCGGCCCTGTTTATAGAAATGTTCCGCATCAAAAAGATAATTTTCAGCATTTTCAAGAACAACAGAATACTCTTTTTCAGAAACATTTTTTTCATTTTTGATTAATTCTAATAAATTAGATAACGCTCTTTTTGTATTTGGTATATATTTTTTTAACATTCTGTTCGATAACCTATCAACGATTATTGAATTATCTATGGGGTCATCCAACATAATAGTCAAATTCTTTAGAGAATCAATTTCTGTAAAATGCAAATCACCCGGAATAATTATAGAATTAAAACCCTCATTAAATTGAAAGTTTAATAAAGATTTTATTTTTCCACAAATTAATTTGGAATTATTTGTTCCTATTTGGGAAGCTACAATTACAAAAGAATTTTCAGATAAATTCATTAATTTTAATTCTTTTTCCCGCTCTAATAATAATTCAAAAACTTTTTTGGGCGACAAATAGAATGGTTCATTATTATTCAACTTTGAGTAATGGTTTCCACCATCATTATTATATTCGGTTAAAATTAAAGTATGTAACCCAAGGCACATATTATTGAATATAGTATCATATACTGTAATCGATGACATAGGATCAGACATCATGGTAACCATTTTTCCAAATTTATAATAATGTAGTCCAGATTCACCTATTAGCGAAGAAATTCCAGATGAGGAGTGAATTATTTTGTAAGAGATTGATTGCTTACTTGCCCTTACTATGAGCTCATGATAAGTTGTTGCGATCAAGGGGTCCCCATAAATTAATATACATACATTTTTTTCTATTGCATTTTTTAGCATTTCTCGTCCATCCTCAACAAACCACCTTTTAACAACTTGAACTTCAGTTCTATTTTCTTGAATGGAATTATCAATCATTTTTGAAAGAGATTTAATTTGTAGAACAAATTCATCAGATAAAAATCCGGTAAATCTATCTATATAAATTATATTGCTATTTCGCAATATTTCAATAGAACCAATGCTTAAAGAATCATATTCATTTATTCCTACCCCTATCAAACAAAGCATTTCTTATCAGACTATGTATTGTTTTAATTTAGTTATATATATTGTAATAAAGATTATTTCAATTTTACAAAAATATGAAAAATTGTCGTTTTATTATTAAATTATTATGTAGCCTTATGCAATCGGATTATATGAAATAAAGTATTTTTATAAATTTCAATACCTTTTAGATAATCAGGGATATAAATTCTCTCATCTACTGTGTGAGAAGAATGAGGATCACCTGGACCATATGTAACCACAGGAATATTAAGAACATTTCCTAAGATATTCATATCCCCTGTTCCCGTTTTTTTTAATAATAAAGGTCTTTTTTTTCTATTGTCTAAAATTGATAATACCAATGATCTCACCAAAGTAGAAGAAACGTTTGCTTGAAAAGGTTCAGTCTTATCTTCTACATGATATTTGATTATAATATGATCTTTATCCTTTTTAAGTTCATTTATTCTTATATCAATCAATTTAAGAATATCATCACAAGATAAATGGGTGGGTATTCGAAGATCAATCGTCATCCTACATTTTTGAGGAGTAACATTATGACTACTTCCTCCATTTACTTCGGTTATACTATAGCTTACAAGGTCTGCTTTATTTTTAGAATTATTAATATCGAGTGTATCTAAAGCTTTTTTTAAATTAGTCCATATAATGTAAATCTCTTCAATAGCATTTAAAGAAATCCAAGGGGCGCTGGCATGTGCACTACTATTTACATCACATAATAAACGAATTTCTAAACGTCCTTTATAAGAAATAGTAATATTATCTATTCCACTGGGTTCACCAAAAATTGCATAATGAGGGCTTAAATTTTTATCTTTTACAAGATTTTTGATACCGGTTGCATTACCTTCTTCATCTACCACTCCAGCAAAAATTAGGGTTCCATTTTGTTTTGGAAAATCCGCTGCTCCTAATAACATTGCTATCAAAGGCGCCTTTGCATCTGAGGAACCCCTACCATAAATATAATCACCATCTATACGAACTGGAACAATACCGGGAACTGTATCCATGTGCCCGCAAAGCAATATTATTGGATCACCTTTGCCCTTTACCGCAATAATATTCCCTACGCTATCTATATCTGCTTTCTCAAATCCAACGTCCAAACAAATATCCTTTAAAAAATTAGCAAATTTTGTTTCTGATCTTGAAGGCGAATAAATTTCTAATGAATTTCTTAATAATTCAATAGCAAATGTAGAAGATACCATATTTTTATTTTTTTTTAATATTAACCATATAATTTACAATTAATGATGGTATATCAATTCCAGTTACTCTTACAGTATTTTTAAATTCGGTGGTGTTATTTACCTCATGAACCAACAAACCATTATTATTACTTTCCATTAAATCTACTCCGACTATTTCGCCTTTAAAAATTTTTGCTGATTTAAGGCAAATATCTTCCAATTCCTTAGTAATAGGACATATTTCTGCATGACCCCCCAAGGCCATATTTGTTTTCCATTCCTTGTTAGCCGAATATCTGTAAATAGCAGCTACTACTTTATCTCCTACAACAATTGCCCTTATATCCCTAGGTGGCCTCTTGACAAATTCTTCGAAATAATTAATCTGGTATATAGGAAACATATGTTCTCGGTCTTCTAAAACAGTTTTGAGAGCTTCTTCATCATTTAGTAAGCCGATCAACCGGCCCCAGCTTCCCACTGTTGGTTTTATCACAACTGGGTAGCCGAATTGATTAATACCTTCAATAGCAGAAGAAGTAGAAAAAGAGCAAATTGCATTGGGTGTAACAATTCCTTGTTTTTGGAGATCCATATGAGAAAATAATTTGTTACCGCACATAATAGAAGTATAAAGAGAATTTATCATTCTTGCTCCTAGTCCCTCTAAAGCAGAAGTAGAATGCATACTTTTAAAATAACTTACACATCGCTGTAAAATAACACTATTTTCAAAATCTTTATTTTCATAATTCAAAAATAAAATGAGTTCTTTGCAATCGATAGCTTTTAGATCGATATTGTTTTTTCTTGCGGACTCAATTATAGCTTTTTCTTCCCATCTTATATTATCAAAAAGAATAATGAGGGAAGATTTTTCTTCCTTCGTGGTTATTGTCCCCAATCTTCTCCAACTACTTGTGCAGGTTTTATACTAAAATTGTCAATAGATTTTACTAATTCAAAACTATCTCCGCAATCTGGACAAGTAACAATTTCACCTTGCATCGAGTCATTGGGTATTGGGATCTCTGCGTCACATTCAATACAATTAACTTTTGACATTTTTTAATCCTTATTTGTTTTCACATAGCCCTCATTAAGTATTTTTCTCTCCAATTTTTCATCTAAATATAATTCGAGAATATCACCCATTCGTAATTCTTTCAAACCCTTTGCTAAAGTTTCAGAATTCTCTTTTGATGTATTTAATCCTAGTATAGATAAAAGATAAGCAGAACCGTTTTTACCAGATAATTCACCAAAAACAATTTTCCGCCTATTGCCTACTTGTCTGGGTTCGATTATTTCATATGCAGAAGGATTTCTTAGGATGGCAGCAAGGTGAGTTCCGGCTTTATGTTTATAGGCACTATCACCTACTAATGGTTTAGATTCATGAACTGGTATCTTAGTGTAATCAGAAATAGTTTTTGACAGATCCTTTAACATATGTAATCTAAAATCATTATCGGACTTATATATAAGATTTAATGCAACAGCAGTTTCTGCTAATGTCGGGATACCATTTCTTTCGCCAAGACCATCAATAGTAGTATGAATTTGATCTGCTCCGCCATCACAACCAGATAAAGCATTTGATAGTGCTAGACCAACATCATTATGACAATGAACATCTAAAGCAGACTTTGATTTATCGATATTATCATAAACCAATTTTACAATATTATACATCCCTCGAGGTCTCATTATTCCTACCGTATCAGGAATACTAATTCTTTCAATTCCACGATTATTTATTTCCTTACACATATCCAGGAGAAATTCAGGATCTGTTCTACTTGCATCCTCCATAGTAAATCGAGATTTCAGTCCATGAGATTGGATATAATCAGCCACATCTAATGCTCTAATTTTAGCTTCTTCTCTGGATATGCGCAGTTTAGAAGACAAATGAATATCAGATATTCCAAGATACGTGGCAACCCAAGTTGCACCGCAATCCATTGCTATATCAACATCAGATTTTATCGCGCGTACATGTGCTACAATATCAGCTTTTAGCCCTTGTCTAAGTATTATTTTTGTAGCCTCGCGATGGTCTAGAGAAACAATTGGACTTATTTCAATTTGATCTACTCCAAATGAATCAAGCATCCACGCAATTTGAATTCGTTGTTTATTAGAAAAAGAAACTCCTGGATGCTGTTCTCCTTCTCGCAAAGTAGAATCCAAAATTTTTATATGTTTTTTATCCTTTTCAGAATCATTATACAAATGAGCAAAATAATTAGGATCGTCTGATTTTAGTGACATTTTATAGCTATTAATACTATTATCGTTTAATTTATAAATGTTATAGTTAATAAATTTAAAATACTATATGTAAAAATACATTTAGAAATGAAATTCATTTTAAAGTCATTTATTATGATAAAAAATCTTCAATGTTATATATACGAAAAGATTTTAATGAGAATTACCAAGTGTTCTCAAGATTATAACAGTATTAGTATCAGAAACACCATCAATTTTTCTTATCTCATCTATATAGGAATTAATTTCTAAAATTGTAGGCGCAACAATTATAGTAGCAATATCATATTGCCCTGTTATTTCATAAACTACCTCGATGCCCTTGAGATTTAAAAGACGATCCGAAACATTTGATGTATCAGCTGTTGAACTTACAGAAATCAAAGTTATTGCACTGGTTTTATTAGATGGACCCATATCTATTGTAAATTTTTTTATTATACCAATATCTTGCAAATTTTTTACCCGACGTCTTACTGCTGATTCAGACATTCCAATGTCGTTTGCAATTTCTACAAATGATTTTCGTGAATCATTCTTCAATATTTTAATAATTTTTTCATCTATTAAATTTAAATTCTCAGACATTTCTCCTTTTCTCCTCGTTATAAATTAATTTATCTAGTAAATTAATTGCTTTTTTAGATATATCTTCGTCCATTACCAAAGGGGGAAGCAACCTCAAAATGTTTCTACCAGAATACAATAATAAAATGCCATTTTTAATACCATCAAAAAGAATGTCTTTGATATCAAATTTTAATTCAACACCCAACATCATTCCAAATCCTCTAACCTCACGGATAATCTTATGTCTATCTTTCAAATCAATTAAACCCTCTTTAAATAATTTACCTATTTTCTCAGAATTTACAACTAATTTATCCTCTACTAATGAATCTATCGTGGCAGAACCTGCTGCACAAGCAAGAGGATTTCCAGCAAATGTCGACGAGTGCTCTCCTACTTTAATACAATCCAAAATTTCAGAACGTAAGAGTGTAAGACCCATAGGTACTCCACCTGCTATTCCCTTTGCTAAGCACATAATATCAGGTTGTACATCCCAATGCTGACCGGCCCACATCTTTCCTGTTCGACCCAATCCGGACTGAATTTCATCAAATATCAATACCAAATTATGTTTGTCACAAAGATGTCGAAGTTTTTTTAAAAATCCTACAGGTGGAATAATTATTCCAGTTTCGCCTTGTATTGGTTCAGCAATTATTGTTCCAACCTTATTACTTGGATTATCAACTAATTCTTCAATTTTATCCACTTCATTGTAGGAAATGAAATTAACGCCACCTAGCAAAGGCAGAAATGATTTACGATATTTTTCATTATATGTAACAGATAATGCTCCAAATGTTTTTCCATGATATGCTCCATTTAATGCAATAACACCATTTTTATTAGTATATTTTCTTGAGAATTTTATAGCAGCTTCAACAGATTCAGTTCCACTATTGGAAAAAAAAACTTTATCTAGATTTTTTGGAGTTATCCTAAAAAGTTTATTCAGAAATTCTAATCTAGTATTATTATATAGGGACATATGACATGTTATAAGGTATTCGACTTGGTTTTTTATTGCATTGACTACACGTGCGTTACAATGTCCAACTAGAGCAACTCCATAACCCCCCATACAATCAATATATTCTTTCCCATCACCATCCCAAAGAGTACAGCCTTTGCCTTTCTCTATGTTAACTGGGAATCGTTGATATAGTTTACCAACAAAATTTTCTTCATCTATAACAAAATTCATTTTATAATCACCGTACAATTGTTATGCGATAGCGCAGATAGAATAGGATTTTTTACCGAGCCTGAGGCTATTATTGATTTTTTTACACCCCATGTTAAGGCTTCAGTACTGGCTAATATTTTTTTTTCCATCCCAGGCCCAATTGTAGGTAACAATTTTTTTGCTTCATCCAATGTTAGATGATTTACTAACTTTCCATCCATTATTAAACCACTAACATTTGTGATAAAGATAATAATATCAGATTTTAATGTACCAGCTATATTTGCTGCTGCTCTATCTCCATCAATATTCAAGAATTCATAATCCTCTCCCAATGCCACCGGGGAAATCACAGGAAGATATCCACCATTTAATAAAATATTAATCAATTTTGGCTCTATGTTAGAAACTTTACCAGTATAGCCTCCATCAATAATCATTTTTCTACCTTTTTCATTTAAAATAATCAATTTTTTCTTTCTTTGTGCTCTAATAGTTTCACCATCTATTCCAGTTATTCCAACGGACGATATTCCTTTACTAGATAACATTGCAGTAATATTTTTATTTATCTTACCAGACATTACCATTGTATAGATCATGGATGTTTCTTTATCAGTATATCGACTTCGTTTTCCTTCTGGAGATACTATAAAATTTTGTTCTTTACCCATTAAAGTGGCAATAGTAGTAACATCTTTGCCGCCACCATGAACCACAATAATTTTTTCTCTTTTATACAACTCAACAAAGTCATCCAAGATGGAAGGATGTAACCCTTCTACGATACTTCCACCTATTTTTATAACAATCATACAGG
Source organism: Candidatus Nitrosocosmicus sp. (assembly GCA_038200895.1). Taxonomy (GTDB): domain Archaea; phylum Thermoproteota; class Nitrososphaeria; order Nitrososphaerales; family Nitrososphaeraceae; genus Nitrosocosmicus. The sequence goes on from JBBRRG010000001.1 coordinate 7,345, forward strand.
TGTAATAGGAGTAAATTTCAGTCCGGTCATTTCATCATATCCAAACATGACGTTCATATTTTGTATAGCTGATCCTGCTGCACCTTTCATCAAATTATCTGATGCAGAAAGAGAAACAACACGATTATTATCCTCATCCAAATCAAATCCAATATCGCAGAAATTAGAACCTATTACAAATTTAGGATCAGGAAATTTATAAAAACCGTTTTTATCCCTTATCAATCTAACAAAAATCTCATTTTTATATGAATTCCTATAAATTTTCCATAAATCTAATTCACTTAAGGGTTTTTTTAAAAAAACATGGTTTGTGGTCAATATGCCTCTTACCATATTTACAGCATGAGGAGTCATGCTAACATGAATTTTATTATTGGAAAGTAAACCCAATTCTTGTTCTATCTCTCCGGTATGACGATGTTTTGCGGGTTTATATGGTCTAATAACTCCATAACGCATTGCATGGTGGGTTCCAGAATTTGCTTTGCCGCCTGCGCCTGAAGAACCAATTTTACTATCAACAACAATGTGATCAGTATCAATTACATCATTTTCTATTAATGGTTTTAATGCAAGTAAAGATGTAACTGCCATACAGCCAGGACAAGAAACTAATTGTGCTTTTTTTATATCTTCCCTATGGATTTCAGGGACACCATAAGATGATTTAGATAATAAATCAGGATATGGGTGCTCCCATCCATACCATTTTATATAATCATCGGGATTTTTAAGTCTAAAGTCTGCTGAAAGATCAATTATTTTTATTCCGCTCTTAAATAGTTCATTAACAATTTTGTTAGATTTCCCATGAGGCACGGATACAAAAACTAAATCACAAGAACTGATTAATTTATCTAAATCCATATCCGAAAATGATAAGGTTATGAAACTTTTTAGACTAGGATGAACTCTATGAACATATTCTCCAGATTTTTGTCTTGATGTAACCATAGATATCTCTACTTCTGGATGAGTAACTAAAAGACGCAATAATTCTCCCCCTACAAATCCGGACGCCCCAATCACTCCAACTTTCAATGAAACCCCTCCATATCTAGATCTTTATTATTACTATTAAAAAATATAGAATCAATATAGAATCTCATAAACAATAAACCGTTAGATTATCCTCATTTAAATTTTTGGTCATTATATTAATATTTGTTTATATTCTATTTACATTTTTTATGTAATCAATTATCAATCCAGCTATATTAATGCCAGTAGCAGAGCTTGCACCTTTAAATTCTACTGTGTTATTTATCTCATGAACCATTAACCCATGTTCCTCATCCTCCATCATATCGATTCCCAAAATTCCTGTTCCAACAGCTTTAGCAGCTTTAATAGCAATGGCTTCTAATTCAGAAGTTATTTTTATCATCTCTGCTTTTCCTCCCCTCGAAACATTTGTCCTCCATTCATCATTAGAGGAATATCGATAAATAGCAGCTATGACCTGTTCTCCTAAAACTATACACCTAATATCCCTTGGTGGCCTTTTAACCAATTCTTGGAAATAATAGATATTTGAAAAAGGGCTAGAACTCTCTTGTCTCATTTCTACAATCATTTTACCAACCTCTTTATTTCTCACAGGAAATACACCTCTACCCCATGATCCAATTACAGGTTTAAAGACCAGAGGATTTTTTTCCAAATCCTGTTCATTGACAATGCTAAAAGCTGATTCAGAGTTAAAAGAGAAAAAGGATTTAGGGGTTGGAACGTTATTTTTTCTCAAAACCATTGAAGTTAATAACTTGTTGCCACATATCTCTCCGATTTTTGAATTATTTATTACTTCATAACCTAATAATTCTAAACAACTTGTTAGAAATTGACCCCTAAAATGACTAATACTTCTTTGTAAGATTATATCCCCATAACCCAAATTACTAGATATCAAATGATCTGTATTTAAAACAACACTTTTTGAATCAATTAGGTTAGTTTCTATTCCGATTTTAATAGCTGTTTCGTATAGAGATTTTTCTTCAAAACGCAATTTATCAAAGAAAATGCCTAATTTAACCATTTTTCATATTATTATTTGAAATTACTTTATTGGCTGTAATAGATTGCAACCCCCATAATTCCACAAATCCTTTTGCCATAGTCTGATCAAAAGTTGAATTTGAAAAATATGTTGCAAAATTATTATTGTATAATGAAAACTTTGAATCTCTCCCTATTACCCTATAATATCCATTGTTCATTTTAATCTTTATTTTTCCAGATACCCGTTCTTGAGTTTTGTCTATAAATTGATTTAAATCTACAAGCAAAGGATCTAACCATAAACCAGAGTATGCTAGCCAAGACCACTGTTCTTCTACAATTGCTTTAAAGCGAAGCTCATGATTTGTTAATGTTAGTTTTTCAAGATCTTTATGAGCAGCTATAAGAATTAGAGCTGCTGGGGCTTCGTATAATTCCCTAGATTTTATTCCTACAACTCTATCTTCAATATGATCAATAACACCTATCCCAAACGAGCCTGCTAGCTTATTTAATTCATTTATTAAAGTTGACAATTTTTTAACCTTACCGTTTATTGATATGGGAACACCATTTTCAAAACCCAATTCGATAGTGCCTACACAATTGTTATTGAATTTAACATATTCAAAAGCGTCCTCTAATGGTTCACTTTCAAGATCTTCGAGAATACCACCCTCAATTGATCTACCCCACAGGTTCTTATCAATACTATATTTCTTAGATATTTCGCTTATCTTAATACCATTTTCTTTAGCAAAATCTATTTCTTTATCTCTTGAAAGATTTAGATCACGAATGGGAGCAATGATATTTAAATTAGGATTCAATGATTTGATGGTAATATCAAACCGGATTTGATCGTTACCCTTTCCTGTACAGCCATGAGCAATTGATGAGGCATCATATTTTTTAGCTATTTCCACAGACTTCTTTGCTATCAATGGACGAGCAATAGCAGTAGCAAGTGGATAATTTTGTTGATAAAGAGCATTTGATTTTATTGCAGGAGTAATATACTCATTGACAAATTCTTCTTTAGCATCCATATATACATGTTCTATAGCCCCCAAATTCAATGAAATTTTTTCAATTGAATCAAAATCATCATCCTGTCCTATATCTACAGTTAATGTAATTACATCCAAATTATGAAGCTTTTGTAGATATTTTACACAAACAGAAGTGTCTAGTCCTCCTGAAAACGCAAGAATAGCTTTATTCATAGCATGGAGCGTGACATTACAAATAATTTAATTCTTTGGTTAAAATAGAAAGAAAAAATTAAATATGAAACAAATTAAAGCGAATTTTAAACACCAATTTCTTTAGCTAATCTTATTATTTTCTTACCTTCTTTTGTCAATTTATTGAACGTTTTATTTTTAACATTGCTTCGTTCTACTAATCCTCTTTCCTCGGCTTTGATTAATAGCTTGTGTCCATATCCGTAAGCACCAAGTTTTTTTAATAGGTCTCTAGTGGAGTATTCTTTCTCTCCTATGGTTTTGATTAATTTAACTAATGCTCGTTCTTCAATCATTATTTTGATTAAATTTGCGTCACGCATAATAGTAAAGGAAAATAAAGGTTATTTATTAGTTACTTTTATTGGCAACAAGAACTACAAAATGACAACAAAAAACTTAAAATTTTTCTAAAATTTATGGTAACAACAATATTTCTCCAAAACATTATGGATATAAAAAAAGACAAAGTTGTTGATATTTATGATGTGAATAATATGATTTAAAATGATATTAGACGATATTAACTTTCACAAAATTTTTAACTAACATAAAAGGCAATTTGTTTATGAAAATTACTGTTTCAGCAATAAAAGCAGATATAGGAGGAATAGGAGGACATACTAAACCCAGCGACGAACTAGTTCAAACGGTAAAAGAATATGTATTAAAAAATGGAAAAGGATTTCTTATTGATAAATACATAGGATATACAGGTGATGACATCCATATTATAATGAGTCACACATTAGGTGTAGATAATAAAGAGATCCATAAACTTGCGTGGGATGCATTTACCGAAGGAACCAAAATTGCAAAAGAACAAGGGCTTTATGGAGCAGGTCAAGATTTATTAAAGGATTCATTTTCCGGAAACGTAAAAGGTATGGGACCAGGAATTGCGGAAATAGAAATGGAAGAACGACCAAGCGAGGTCTTTTGTATATTTGCAGCAGATAAAACTGAACCAGGAGCATATAATTTTCCTTTCTGGAGAATGTTTGTAGATTCAGGAAGTAATACAGGATTAATAATTAATGAAGAATTAGCAAAGGGCGCAATATTTAGAATAATGGATGTAATGACTGGAAAAATTGCTGATTTAAAATTATGGAACGATAAACCCGAACTTGAAGCAGCTTTGATGTATCCTGGAAAATATGTGGTACATTCGATTTTATCACATAATAGGGAACATATAGTATCTTCTTCGACAGATAGATTACACAACATTGCTGGAACATACGTTGGAAAAGATGATCCAATCACGATTGTGAGAACCCAAAAAAACTTTCCTGCCACAGAAGAGGCAGGATCTGCTTTTAATGATCCTCACATTGTAGCAGGCAATACAAGAGGGAGTCATCATATGCCTTTAATGCCAGTAAAACTAAATTCTGCAGCAAGTCTAAATTATTCTATTCCAATTGTATCCTGCCTATTATTTAGTATGCATAACGGTAAATTTACCGGACCTCATGATGGATTTGGTACCACTGATTGGGACTACCAAAGAAGATTAGCAGTGGAAAGAGCAGTAATGATACGAGTCCAAGGATTTATACATCCTGCCACACTAGTTCCCGAAGAACTTGAATATAATAAAGGATACGAAGCAAGAATTTCAAAATTAACTGAAAAATTTAAATAATAAGACTGTTCCTTATGAGATCTTCAAAAAAGAGTGGTCCATTTGTTATTAACCTAAAAAACTATTTAGAAACAGCTGGAGACAATACAATAAAAATTGTAAAGGATGCAGAGAAAGTTAGTGAAAAAGTAGATGTAGAAATAATAATATCACCACCACAACCTTCTTTAGCATTAATAACTAAACAAACTAATCTAAAAATTATATCACAACATGTTGATTTAAAAAAACCAGGATCGACAACCGGATTTTATATACCCGAAATAATAGAAAAAATAGGAGCAAATGGTTCATTAATTAATCATAGTGAACATGAAATAAAAATAGACGAAACAAAACTATTAATAGAAAAACTAAAAGAATTAAAACTAATATCTATTGTATGTGTAAAAACGATTGAAGAATTAATCGAAATTTTAGAGTTTGCACCAGATTATATTGCAATTGAACCTCCCGAATTAATTGGGACTCAAAAATCAATTTCGTCCGAGAAGCCATATTTGATTCGAAAATGCAGTGAAATTTTAAAAAATGATAATCAAAAGTCAAAGTTAATTTGTGGAGCAGGGATAAACAAAAAGCAAGATATAAAAATAGCTTTAGAGAATGGAGCATCAGGAATGCTTGTTTCCAGTAGCATCACCAAGGCAAATAATTGGTATAATAAGATTTTTGAATTGGCATCAGCATTCAATCAATAAAATCCAGATTATTTCATTTTTTGATTAAATCTTTTTTAATACAAGGTATTTTTTAATACATAATTACACCATGTACAAAAGATATAATTTATCAGATATTCAAAATGAGGTAATAAAATTGCTAAAAGATAATAACCCTATGTCAAGCACAGAAATTTCTAAAAAAATAGGAACTAATAGAATCACCATTTCAAAATATCTGGATATTTTATATTTTCAAAAAATTATCAGCAGAAAGAAAATAGGTTCTGTAAATTTTTGGTTTTTAGAACCAGGGATAGTAAATTTTGATTTGCGAGATGAAAATTATATTGATTTGCAGCAAAGATTACTAATGTCTTTGATTAATGGTGAAAAGGAAATATTAGAAAACACAATTTTAAGTATAATCAATAAGAAAATCAATATAAAGAAAATTATCATCGACATTTGTTATCCCGTATTAAACACCCTTCTTGAACTTCATAATAGAGGTAAAATAGGAAAAACCGAAAAAATTCATTTGATGACAAATCTAACAGAATCCATAAATCTATTAAAAAACGGGATTGAAATCAATGAAAATAGAATGAAGAGAAACGCAATGCTTGTTATTGTATCAGGTGACGATGATTCGATACCAATATGTAATATGATAAACATCTATGCAAAAAAAATTAGAATTAATACCACTTTGATAGGAAATGTAGAAAAATATATCGATCCTTTTTTCGATATTGATTTTCAAAAATTCATTAATAAACTATTTAATAAATATAAAGAAATAATCTTTATTTGTATTATTTCTTATAATGAAATATCAATCAAGTTTTTATATCTAACACTCAAGGATAGTAAATTTAAAGAAAAAGTCCACGTATTAATTTTTTCAAACAGTAATACAAAAGAAAAAATGGAAAAATCATTAAAGGAAAATATTATAACTGACTTTACTACATTGGTTGAAACAATTGAAAAAGAGATTACATAAATAGTAATGAATAACTAGGCATACTGTGCCTTAATTTTCTCAATCACTCTTTCATGTTCTGGACCCTTTCGTCTTGCATATTTCTCCATTGCATTCAAAGGGACACCACCTAATGTTTTCGCCAGAGAGGCAAAGAAGAATTTTTTGATAGGATCATTTTGTCCCACCTTGTGCATAAATTTATGAATAGCATATTTAAAATTGTGTTGCCATGTTTTATACATAACTCCTAACTTTGCTGGATCCATAGTATTACCAATATCAAAAAATTCCGATTTTTCAAGCAACCCAATAGGAACAAAGGTTAATGGGGTAACAGTAAATTTTGAATCAGGTTGCTCTTTTTCTAATTGATGTATTAATTGGATTGTCTCCCAGCTATCATCAGCATTTTCATCATTGTCCAATCCCATAATAAGGGTAAAAGCAGGTACCCAGTAATACTCATTTAGTGTTTTTACACCTTCTTTAACTACCCAATGCCATTCTGATGGCTTAAAAGGTGCAAGTTTTCTGTCAGCATATTTACCAATTAATCTAATACTACCTGTTTCTAAACCGCATTGAACACCGATATGATTATTCGGGCCAGATTTTATAATACTAGAAAGTCTAGGAATTAGCCTCTCGTCTGCTATAGCTCCTGCAAGGGTCCCATGAGTAGGATTTGTATGTTCTACACCGGTATCCATAATACCTTTGAAAAGTTCTTCTAGAGCGTCTCTATTAGGCTGCATATTTTTGGTGGTTCTAGGATTCAACCCATACACAAATATATCATCACTTTGGATCCATGCATTTTTTAATCCTCCATATTTCATATTAACCTCTATTTCTTTTTGGACTTTTTCTACAGGATAATATCTCAAAGGTCTCAATGTAACATCACAAAACTTACAACCTCTACCACATCCCCTCATAACCTCAATCATTCCATGCATACTCGGATTAACAATATTTGGTATTTCATCCACGTCTGGCTCATCAGAATAATGAATAAATCGTCCATGATATTTTCGACCAAGTCTATTAAATTCTTTAACTTCGACTTTAAATTTTGATTTTTTAAACGGATTTGCTGTTTCCAAGTCATTATTGATTACAGCGTCAAAAAAGCTTCTACCAGCCCCATCAATTTCAGGACCTATTCCACCGAGATCACCCTCCATTATCGCATATAAACCATATTCTTCAATTTTTGCAGGATCATAATTATATTGCCATGTACCGGATGCTCCCACAACTACTTTGGCTTTACTTTTATTCTTTTGTTTTGCAGCATTAATTTTATAGTGCAGATCCCTATTATAGAATTCATCATATGACATTTGTTTGCGTCCATAGGTAAATGTCATGGTGACAGGTCCCATGCCCAATGGATCCATTTCATAAGTTCCCACAAATTCTGTTTCAGGGCCTATAAAGTTATCCACATAGTCAGGGTGAGATACTACTACATCTTCACTCGTATACCCATCCCGAAGTAAAGCAGCCTCGATCTTTCTTAACCCGTATGGAGCATAACTTGCCCTCCCATTTACCTGACCAATCGGATTACAGATAAAATCAAAGAGTATTTTAGGAGTCACCTGATTGCCTAGAATCTTATACCAAAAGGAATCATGACTACGGTTTTCATCCAGTGCAGGTGCGCAACCAAAAAAGGATGCTAGTGAGATTCCTCGATAAGGAGACATTAATGTTCTATCAGCAGTCAAAACAACTTTTGGATATTTCATATTAATCGTGATCTTAAATTAGAAGAGTTAAAAAAGATAATTAAAGGTTTCTTATTTGTAATTAATTTTAAAAAAATTTTAAAAAAAATAACATAATCCAACTAAAAAAATTATTTTTTTGCACCCAATGTTCTATTTTTTAATCGCATTTGATTTCCATGACACTTTCGACATCTTTCTGCTCCGATAGGATTCTTTGCACCACATTTAAAGCAAATCTTAAAGTAGAGTCGTCTTTTTTGGGCTATTTGTTTTTTTATTACATCGGTTATAGGCATATAACTTTTTTAAAAAAAACATAGACATTTTTATCTTTCTATTTACTCATAATACAAACACATTCCTACGTATAGAAAATTTTTTTAAGGATTAAATGATCAAATCTTTCAAGCTTATGGAAGATTTTTTTGAAATTGATAGGCTCCTAGAAGATTTAGCAAAGATCTATTCAACCCAATGTGCTGTATCATGGTTCAAGGTTAATAAAAAAGAAAATCCAACAAAGGAAGAGTTTAGATTATTAGTAACAAATTTCATGAAAGACTTTGAAAATAGTTTATTGAGATTTCCAGATTCTAATGATGGAATAATTTTTAAAAATTATTCCATAGATCAATTAGAAAAACAAATAAAATTTGTATTAGATGGAAAAAATAAAGAAGTAGAGAAACGATATAAGTACTATGTTGAATATAATTAACTACTTATTTGTTTCTTGATTCGAAAAGAAGGGAAACATTTTAAATATAATGTTTTTAATAATATTAATGAGAGACAGTGATAGATAATAACAAGCAATTTTTATCACAACAATTATTATGGATAGGAATTTCGTTAGGAATAAGTTTGACAATATCCTTCTTAATACCTTTTCCATATTCATTACCAATAATTATAATTGTATTTATAATGCTAAGTTATTATATAAGAAATAGAGCTATGAAAAAAATGGGAATGACTGGCTCTGTTTTCGGTAGCTCAGGAAGCTCTATCAGCTATTATTGTATGAGTTGTGGTACCAAACATGACCAATCATCATGTCCACGGTGTGGTTCTAAAATGAAAAGAGTAGGGTCATAACCATAATATGATTTAATGAATGTAGAAAATAAACATCTAATAATTAAAAACATAGATGACTTTATACTATCATTAAATGCCGAATCAAACAAAAATTCTATAGTTATTGTAGAAGGGAAAAAGGACATGGAATCTTTACACTATTTAGGATTCAAGGGAAATATCAAAGCATATCATCATTATAGAGGTACAACTAATTTTGTAGATCAATGTGCCGTAAACTATAGGAAGCTAATATTGCTACTGGATTCAGATAAGAAAGGCAAAATTATAACTAAAAAAATATTATCACAATTAAATGGAAGAACAATAGATCTGAATTATAAAAAAAAATTACTACAGATAACCAAAGGAAGAATCAAAAAAATTGAAGAAATAAAATCATTCTATATGCATATAACAGAAAAATAAAAAGATTAATGAGGGGTAAACAATATAATAAATAATAAACATCTAAATATGATAAATAAAATTAACAACGAGGTAATAAAGATACCAAATACAGGCATTGTAAAGTATCATGTCAAGTTAAAATTTGAAGTAGATGGATTGGTTGAAAAAGCAGATATTATTGGTGCCATCTTTGGTCAAACAGAAGGCTTATTGGGGCCCGAAATGAATCTAAATGAATTACAGAAAGTATCCAAAGTCGGTAGAATTGAAGTCAATGTAGATTCAAAATCAAACTCTGCTAAAGGAGATGCATTGATCCCAATGAGTACAGATATTTCGACCGCAGCATTAATAGCTGCAGCAATTGAAAGTATTGATAAAGTCGGTCCGTTTCAAGCAAAGTTTTCCTTAATGGGTATTGATGACATACGAGCCATTAAAAAGAAAATAATAGTAGACAGAGCAAAAAAAATAGTTCAGGAATGGGCAACAAAAACTATTAGTGAGGGAGAAGAAATGTTAAAGGATGTATACGATGCAAGCAAACCTGGTAGATTGACCACTTTTGGAAAAGCTCAATTAGCATGCGGAGTTGGTGTATATGATTCTGATTGGATAATTTTGGTAGAAGGGAGGGCAGATGTAATTAATTTACTTAGAGCAGGATACGATAATGCAATAGCAATTGAAGGAGCAAAAATAGATGAGACCATACTTAAACTTACACATGGAAAAAGAATTATAGCTTTTATAGATGGAGATAGAGCAGGCGATTTGATACTAAAAGAGTTACAAGGACTTGTAAAAATAGATAAAGTATACAGAGCACCTACAGGTAGAGAGGTTGAAGAATGTACTCCTTTAGAAATTTCTGAAATACTAAAAGATGTTGAAGAATATATTAAAAATACGTATACTCATAAATTACATTCAGAAAATCAATTACAAACACGAAATAATTTACAACAAGCATCGAATCAAAGCCAAACAAATACAACAGATATTGATCGATCCATTCTAAACAATCAACAGGATAAAAGATCTATTGAATCTAACAATATCAATAACTTAAATTATCCATTCTTTGATAAAAACACTTCTTCAACAAACGATGATGAAAAGAGTATTTTAACAATTAAACAAATATTTCCAGAAATAAACGAAACGCTAGAAGCTATAATTTTTGATAAATCAATGAAAACAATTATAAAAGTTCCTATTTCAGAAATCATAAAAAAAATATCTGATGCTCATGGAGGCAGATTGCTGATTTTGGATGGAATTATAACACAAAGATTAGTAGAAGCTGCAAACAAAGTAGGAATACAATATATTATCGGCCACAGAACAAGCACATTAAAAAAACCCATTTCAAATATTCAAATACAAACTTTTTCAGATATCGGGATAATTAACAAACAAAATAAATAATGGATAAACTCGTTAATCATTTTCATTTTTTAATCATAATTCATTTATTATCTATAGGAGCCAAAGAAACTCATATAGAAATTACTAGTATTCAGCTAAGTAAAATAATAAAGAGATCACAGCAAACAACCTCAAAGGTTTTAATCGAATTAGAAAAGGATTATCTGATTGAAAGAATTAAAAGTAATAAAAAATTCAAAGTAAAAGTAACCCAGAAAGGGTATGAGGTAATAAAAGAATTACAAGAATTTATAAAATCGGCAATAGATATTTCTAATAGGAAAAGAGCAATTTTTAAAGGCAAAATAGTTACTGGTATGGGTGAGGGTTCATATTATATGTCGTTAAAAGGATATAGAAAACAATTTAAAGAAAAATTAGGATATGAACCATTTCCCGGGACTCTGAATTTAAAACTAGAGGATAAAACTTACACAGATAAAAAAAAAGAGATATCAAACTATCCATCTATATTTATTCATGGTTTTAAGGATGAAAATAGAACATTTGGATGGGTAAAATGTTACCCTGCAATTTTAATTACAATAATGGAAATAAATAATAATTTAGAAAAAAATCACAGAAACTTAAAAAATAGTAAAAAGATTGAGATAGATTCAGCTGTATTATTGTTAGAAAGAACTCACCATGATAACAGCTTATTAGAGGTGATTTCGCCAATTTGTATCAAGCAAACAGCAAATTTAAAAAATGGAGACATAATAACAATCGAATTAAAAGACTTAAATCAGGTATCATAAAATGTATTACCAAGACTTTTTTTTATCATGGTACTTTTAATCTTAGGAATGGGTGAAGATAATCTTACAATGCTCAATTTTAGCCCTCTTTCCAAACAATTCTTTTGTATTTCTTTCTCATTATGAGTTTGATCATATCCTAGAGCAATAATATCAGGTTGTACAAAAGATACTGTATCATATAATGTACCTTCTTTTCCGATAAGAGAAAGATCTACAAAGGATAAGGATGCAACTAATTCCTGCCTCTGGACTTCATCATGATAAATATTCCTATTTTTCTTCAATTTTAATGCTGTAGAAGTAGTAGCAACTATTACAACAAGTATATCTCCATATGATTTTGCTGATTTTAAAGTATGAATATGACCTGGATGCAACAAATCAAAAACTCCGCCTACAAATACAACCTTAATCTTTGAACGGCCAAGTCCACTAAGGCAACAAATGATTTGAGTTGATTTTTGAATATCCAATACATCATTCATAATTTTTACATAACCATGTTTTTCTAGATCCATAATTTCGGCAAAATAAAATTCGTTATCTAAATCCATTTTATTTTTAAGATAAGGTATAATTGAAACTGGATTAGACCCATTAGCTAGATTATTACAATAAATAGAACCAAGAATAAATTTTTGTAACGAATTCATTAAATTTAATATATAAAGTAAAATAACACGATATATAATTTTATAAAATTTAGCAAATTTCCTAAGAGTGCATTTATTTATCGATTTATTTTCAATAACAATTCTAATGTATAAAATAATAACTAGAAAATTTTACTCTATAATTTCTTTAAATAATCAAAGTTGCAAGAATCAAAATGATTTTTTTAGATTCTGTATTTTGACATAAAAAAAATTTAATACAGATGATGTCTCAGTACTCATAATCTTCATCACAAATATTCAAAAATATCAGACGGCTCTTCATTATCATCATCGACATCATCAAAAGTCAAACGTCAAATGAATATATTCCTTTTAATCGATTATAGTTAAAGATAAAGAAAAGATTAATTTCATTATTACAATTTTGGCTATTATTTTCCAGGTAAAGATTGAAATATGAACTAAAGCACATAATTCAATTATTGAACCTTTTTGTAAATTATCATAATAAGGAATATGTCAGATGAATAGAGCCTTTATTAATAATTACAATGTATAAAGATAATGATAAATAAAAAATATTGTATCCCGCGAGCAGGATCTGCTCCAAAAAATAAAATTTCATTTTTTGTTTGAGCCTGCGACTCTTCGGTCACTGCTTGATGTAAGCCTGATAGGCTGATATTGGTTAGCAATTAGTTGCCAACAACTACAGCCGAAAGCTCTACCAGGCTGAGCTACCGCGGGACATTTAATTTTAAAATTAATTATATATAATCTAATCGTAAATAGAATTTCAATATTTAATAAACTATTTTTATATTTATTCAAGTCAGGAATTATGAATATAGCAATTTATAAAGTTAATATTTCTTTTTTTTCTATTGCCTTTAATATTTACATTTATTGTATATACATCATATTATCTATTTTTAGAATACATTAACCTTAATTCCTCTCTGCTTCTTCCTTGAAAAAGGAGACTTATAAAATTTCCCAATTATTTTTACGGGCAAAACAATAACATTCTACACAAGGATATGAAAGTCATTTATTTGAAAATGTAATGATAAAAGACGTGCTGTTTATCTACTAAATCTCAAGATCATTCCATTATAAAGACAATAGACAACATTTATCTTCTTCAACTAAATGAATTAATTTTGTATTGAAATAACTATAAAACAATTGAGATTTTATATAAAATCAAAAGTAAATAATTTTTTTGACATCTAATGATATAAGATAATAGCTTATTCAGAAAATTTTCACTGTTTTCAGAGACTATCTATCTAAAAAACTTTTTAACAATTTAAATACAAAATAAGAAATAATTTTATCCGCACCTGCTCTTTTAAGAGATAATAAAAATAATGTACACCATTCAGTATCATCAAGCCATTTCCTTTCAGCAGCGGCCTTTATTAATGCATATTCACCAGAAACGCTTTGCACAACTAATGGCTTTTCAATATAATTCTTCACTACTTTTACAATATCCATATACCAAAAAGACGGCTTAATCATCACCCAATCTGCACCCTCGTTAATATCTACTACAACCTCTCTTATTGATTCTTTTAAATTATTAAAACTATTTTGATATGTAGATTTATCAATGAAATTTGATTTAAAAAAATTGCTATTTCTAAATGGAGAATATAAACAAGAATTATGCTTGGCAGAATAACTCATTATTTTAACATTATCGAAACTATTTTTTTTTAATATTTTTTTTAAATATAGAACCTGTCCATCCATCATTGAGGAGGGAGCAATAAAATCGGTTCCAGACTCAGATACGCTCAAGGATATTTTGCCTAAAATTTTTATAGTTTTATCATTATCTATCTTTAGACTATTCATTTTTTCTAATCCGGTGTTTTTACTGACACCATTATGAAGGTATACTCCACAATGACCAGAAGTATTGTATTGACATAAGCATACATCAGAAATAATATTTATTCTTTTACCAAAATTTTCCTTGATACTTTTAATCGATTTTTGTGTTACTCCATTTTTACTAAATGATGCAGTCCCTAAAGTATTCCTTTTTGTAGGTATTCCAAAAATAAGAATATTGTAAATTTTCAAATCAACTAATTTTTGGATAAATAAAGAAACATCATTTACAAAAACTTTAGAATCATTTAGATATCTTAATCTTAAACTATTTTCATAAGCTGATTCATTTTCATAAATAAAAACAGGAAAAATAAAGTTATCAATATTATCAAAAATGCTCAACAGATTTTTTAATAATATATCAAAGAGGTATTAAATTTTAACGGTTAATGATTAGAAATATTTTATTATTGTAAACCTCTACAAATCCTTTTTTTTTATAAAAAGTTAATAAATTATCGCTTTGTAATGTTTGAAGTCCAAAAATTTGATATCCATTTTTTTTACCAAACTTTATAGAAAACTCAATAATATTTGTTGCAACTTTTTTATGCCTATACTCTTTTTGAGTGCCCAAACAATACAAAGTTAAACTATTTTCATAAGGATATAAAATACAACAACCTGCAGTTTTTCCAATAGTTTCGTCTATATCATTTATTTCTGATAAAATAAAGTTAAATTTATTAAATTTTTTTTTTAAAATTGTATAAATTAAAGGTTTTTTGTCCGAACAAATATCAAAAGATAAACAATAGGTATTGACCCATTTTTTTAATTCATCACTATTGTCAATTAGGAGAATTTTTTGAGCATTACTAAATCGATTATTGAATGTATCAAAATCCAAATTAAGAGTAAGATCAGAATAGTTAGGATATTGTAAACCAATTACTTCATCAATTTTTTCGAAATTCTTTTTTATCAAATATTTTTCTAAAAAAGTTTGCCTTGAACTAACATGTAAAAATAAATTTATTTTTTTATTATTTGACACATTTAGTAAAGTTTGCATCATTTTTTCAATTTCAGTATTATTTTCAGAATTTAAATTTAAACATTTATTCAGAATAGTTCTATTAAAAAAATAATCATCATACAAATCTTTATTATATAAGGTAAAAAACTTATTGTCAATATTCAAAAATTCAGAATTCCAATTTTTGCAAAAATAAAATTCGTTTTTTTGCAATATTTTAATAATATCTAAGTCCAAGAATTTCTAGCATCCTTTTTATTAATTCTGGATTTTGATATTTATCCAAATTATCCAAAATTAGATTCAATGCTGATTCAGTATCATAATCATTGTACAATGAATTTAAAAATTTTTTTATTTCTGTTGATTCTGAATAATTATTTGTTTTATGATTATTTTTACTTGTTAATAATGTATTTGTAATAACTTTATCTATTTCATCGGATTCATCAAGATCGTTGCATGAAAATTCAATATCTTTTTTATAGTTTTTGGATAAAAAGAAAATTTTTAATGTATTCGCACTGTATCTCTTTAAAATGTCTGAGATAGAAATAGTATTACCACTAGAATTAGACATTTTGTTTGAATTTATATTTACAAGACCTACATGAATCCAAGAATTTATGTGCGATATCTTACAACTATTATCAATTTTTTTTGAAATTTCGTTTATAAATTCATGATGTGGATATAATAATTCGCTTGCGCCTCCATGAATATTGTATTCGCCATTAAAGACATTTTTTATTATTTCCCAATCTTGGAAGTGCCATCCTGGAATTCCACTTGTCAATATTCTTCCATGACTTACCTTAATACTATCATCTTTTAAGTATCCTTGATAGAAATTCTCAGAATTCCATATCATAATATCTCTTTGATCATATTTACCACATGAAATATCAATCGGCATATTTTCAATATCGTCCAATGTCAAACCCAACGAACTAGTAATATCTTTAGTTATTTTGAGATAAACATTTCCAGCATAGGAATATCCTTTTTTTGATTTTAAAACATCGATAACATCGTTTTTAATTATTGATAAAAAGTCAGAAACTCTAGTATATATAAAACTACTATCAACTTGTATATTTTTTAAATCTTCTAAAAGATAGCCTAAAAACTTTTCTGAAATATCCAAAGTTCCTGTGGTATTATTACTATCCTTTTGAAAAATCTTATGATCGATATCTGTTAATTGCAATATTGCAATAGGTGAATTACCTATAAACCTATGAAAATTAATTAAAAAATTAAAAAAAATAAAAATTCTTGCATGTCCTATATGGCATTTTTCATACAGCGTGGGACCACAAATAAATATATTCAAATTTGATGCTGAGTTATAAAATATTTTAACTTTATTTATTTATTTTTTTCAAATTATCAGTTGATAAAAAATTTTGAATTTAAAATAACTATTGTTTGATATTATCTTATACTATTTAAAAAAATATTAATTAATTAAATCGCCATTATTTTTTTTATATTGTTTCAAAGTATTAACAATTAAAATCACATCATCAATATTTTTTGAAAGTCTACCTATTTTAATGCAGTCTCTTATATCTCTTGATTTTAATGTATTCCAAACCAGATATGCTAATTTATTTGAAACTCTTGATTCTAGATTACATTCTTTTAAGAGAAGATGATTTGTAATTTTTAAAAATTCATTGTAGTTATATTGCTTAAAATATAAAATGAGGAATCTAGATAGCAATGGTGTTAGTAATTTTTTTTCATTATTACATGACGCAAAAACCCACGTTTTCAGAACTGATTTGCGTGTTTTCTCAAATTTTGTTTCACTTAATATACCTGTTTCCATTAAACTCAGAAGTGCTGCTTGATCTTTGATTGGCATGTATTCAATTTCATCGATAATCAAATTTCTAGGTCTGTTTGAAAATAAATAATCTATCATGCCTGCTTTCGTACTATGACTTCCTAGTGTAAAATACGAACGTTGAAGGTTCATGCATTCCATCAAAAACAAAGTTTTTGCAGAACCGGGAGGTCCGGCCAACAAAATATGTACAGGCAAATGAGAAGCAACAGCAAAAGAAAATATTTTCTTGATATTATCATAACCGATAATATTTTCAAAAAGAGTATTATTTGATTTCAATACTTCAGATTCATAATCATGATTTGAAGAAGAAGATAAAGAGATTGAAGGTTTATCAATAAGTGTATTTTTTGGATTTCTTTTAGTTTTTTTTCTTTTATTGCTATTTATATCAATAACATAATCAAACATAAAATATTTCATAATGGTCATACTATTAAACTATTTAATAATCAAAGTCTTATTTTTGCAATGATTCAAATTTTTATAACATTTTATCTATCATCAATAATAAATAAGATCAAAAATAAAAGTTATTGAGTGAAAGATCTTCCGGTAATACTAATTACAAGAAAGATTCCAATAGATGGAATAAATATTTTAAAATCAAAATATAACATAATAATGAATAAAAGAAATAGACCTTTTAATAGAAAGGAACTAATTAATAATGTAAAAAACGTTGATGCAATATTATGCGTATTACAGGATAAAATAGATAAAGAAATTATTGATACTGCAGGACCAAAACTAAAAATAATTAGTACTTTTAGTACGGGTTTGGAGCATATAGATGTTGAAATAGCTAAAAAAAGAGGAATAAAAATAGGTTATACAGGAGATATTTTAACTGAAACAACTGCAGACTTAACTTTTGGTTTGATATTGTGTATAGGACGGAGAATAGTAGAAGCTGATAAATTTGTTAGAAATTTAAAATGGAAAAATGGATGGAACCCTCAACTTATGCTAGGAACAGACATACATAATAAAATATTGGGTTTAATAGGTTTTGGAAAAATTGGGCAATGTTTAGCAGAGAGAGCAAGCGGATTTAATATGAAAATAATATATTATAAAAGAAATGGAGAAATCAAAGATTTGAACAAGCATTTAAAAAATAAAGCAGAATATTGTGATTTAAAAGAATTATTGGCTATTTCAGACTATATAGTAATTTGTTGCTCTTTTAACAAAGAAAGTTTTCGTCTCATAGATATTGAAAAAATTAGAATTATGAAAAAAACAGCATTCCTAATCAATACTTCAAGGGGTAAAATAGTAAAGGAAAAAGATTTAATTTTTGCATTAAAAAACAAATACATAGCAGGAGCGGCTTTAGATGTATTTGAAAAAGAACCCATAATTAAGAATAATCCATTAATTAAAATGAAAAATGTTATTTTGGTACCACATATCGGAAGTGCAAGTTTTGATACTAGAAGAAAAATGTCTGAGATAGCTGCTACAAATATAATCAATGTATTGGAAGATAATGACAAAGAAGCATTATTAGTTTGACGATTTAAAGGATACATCAAAAACAAACTATTTTAACAATAACAAAAAATATCAAAGTCTTTTTAGTTGAATATCATCAATATCTTCCTGGTTTCCTGTAATGCAATTGGTGTGGATTATTTTAATAGGTGTAAACTCGATTTTTCCCCCCGGAATTTGTTTTTCGTTCTGCAAAACTACCAATTTTTCTTCTAATCCTTGCCTATGTTCAGAACATGTCAATCCGATCATAAATTTGCTATTTCCATTTTCATTTATTTCTATAATAAACTCTGGTGGAAGCATACATTTTTTTTTATCAAGTACAAATGAGCAAGATTCTGGGAACAAACTATAAATATATTAACTATATCTAATTAAAGTTTTTCATTTATATCATTTAGATAAAAAAGAGTTGGAATATCCTAAAAAAACATTCTAACAAAATGTCGTCACAACAGCTTGTATCTATATATGGTTCATCTAATTGTCGTAATAATTAATAAAATATTTCTTGGTTAAAAGAAAAAAAATAAAAAATAAAGGATTATCTGATATGTATTAGCTGTGCTAAATCTCCAGGGGAAGCCATTGTAGCAAAGTTAAGAATAGGTCCATACCATATGCCAAATATCACCATGAAACCTATAGCAAATATTAAAACAGCTAAAATAGATTTCGGTTCTTTTTGTCTAACTCTATTCTCGCCCTCTTCGAAATACATTTTTCGTATTACCCAAGCGTAATAACCTAAAGATAATGCACTATTTAATACACCTGCAATTGCAAGATATGGTCCCCACCATACTTGGTGACCGCTATCTACAGCAGCCCCAAATAATAGAAGTTTACTCCAAAATCCATTTAAAGGAGGTACTCCCGCTAAAGCTAACAAGGCAATAGTCATAGCAATAGCGGTAATCGGCATTCTATATCCAAGTCCTTTGAATCTTTCAATATTATATCCTGTGATAACTATAATTACAGCAGCAGCTGCAATAAATGCCGCTGATATCATAACTGCATGATTTAAAATATGAAACAAAGAAGCAGCAATTCCTGCTGCAGCATAGGGAGCAACAGCCAGACCTATAAGAATATACCCTGCTTGAGAAAGACTTGAATATGCCAGCATTCGTGGTATGCTTTTTTGGGTTAATGCACCTAAATTTCCAACAGTCATTGTAAAGATTGCAATAATAGCAAGTACAAAAGACCAATGAACATTTAATGCAACTAATCCAATTATAATAACCCGGATAGCTGCAGCAAATCCAGCTTTCTTTGTACCAGCTGCAAGAAGAGTTGCAACAGTTGTAGGTGCACCAGAATAAGTATCAGGTAACCACATATGAAATGGCACTAATCCCATCTTAAAGCCAAAACCTGCAATAAATAGCCCTACTGCTAACAAACTAAAAGGTATTAACTCAGATTTTAGATGAGATAGTGCAACTATGGAATCATAAATATTTGTAGATCCAGTGATACCATATACTATTCCCATCGCTAAAACAATAATGGCAGTAGATAATGCTCCAAATAAAAAGTATTTAATAGCAGCTTCGTTTGAAATAGGATCCTTTTTGGAAAATGCCGCCAATGCATATGTTGGAATAGACATCAATTCCCATGAAACTAACAACATGACAAAATCTGTAGAATAACCAATAAGGATCATCCCAATACTAGACAGAAGAATTAAAGAGTAATATGCAGCATGGTTGCTTTTCTTTTTCATATAACTCCAAGATGAAACAGTCACCATTATAGAAACAATAATAAAAGCTATTGAGAAAAATGCTCCAAAAACATCGTCTGTAATAACCCCGTTGCTTGCCAAAGATAAGGCTGGAAGTGTTTCACCTAAAACTACACGTACTATTACAATAATTAAAGAGAGAACCAGGGCACCAAAAGCTATTCCACTATAAACTTTATTTTTAGAACCTTTTTCTTTATTTAATGCATCAATTATTGGAATTAACAAAGCTACGGCACCCAATACAATAGTCACTAAAGCTGGAGTTGAAAACAAGTCAATCATTTTTCACTACAACCCCTTACATCAATAATAGCATAGCTATTACTATAATACCTGCAGAAAATACATATAGATATGTCTGTATATTCCCTGTTTGCGTAACCTTTACTACTTTTGACATGAAAATCATTGAATATTGAAAAGCAGGATTTACTCCATTCATAATCCTTCCTTCAAAATATTTATAAATACGCCTATACAGCGCAAGTTGAATTACTACACCTATCCAATACCAAAGTGCATTGAGATACCATCTGTTATACAAAAACTGCCATAGAGCCCTTGAAACAACATTTTCTTTGATAATCTCTGGATTTGATTTTCTTTGGATATAAAATACATATCCCAAGTATCCGCCTATTCCAAATGCACCAATGGAAGACAAAGCAGCAATTGGATTTAAATTCAAAAAGCCTCTGTTTTTCTCGTTAGAATTTGCAGTAGAAACTGTCGAGTCGGATTGAGAATTACCGGTTGAAGAAGATGAAGATATCACCTTGTCTCCAACTATACCATAAGTTTGTGAAAGATAGGTTGCAAACAAGCCATGGATCTGACCTTCAAAGGCAAAACCTACCACACCTATTGCTATAGATGCAACTGCTAAAATAGCAAACGGCATCCACATAATTCTGTTTACCTCATGAATCCGATGTCCATTTGATTCAAGTTCAGACACATTTTTACTTGGTTTACCAAAAAATGTTAATCCTACCATTCTAAAAGTATAGAATGCAGTCATAATTGCTACTACAACAGCAAGTGTAAATAGATATGCTGACAGCGAATAATTAGATTCTAATAAAGATGCAAAAATAGCATCTTTACTCCAAAAACCAGAAGTTATCAAAGGCGCGCCAGCTAATGACAAACTAGCCAATAACATGAATATGTAGGTTTTTTTCATACTTTTTCTCAGTCCACCCATATCATACATAAATCTTGAACCAACGGTATGCAGGATAGCACCTGCAGCCATAAACAATGATGCTTTAAACAATGCATGACTAATCATATGAAAGAACCCTGCAGTGTATCCATCAACAAAATGCGTGGATAATCCTGCAATTCCAAGACCCATCATCATATAACCTATTTGCGAACCTGTAGAATATGCCAGTACTTTTTTTATTTCAGGATTGACCAATGCTTGTGTTGCCAGAAGGAATGCAGTTATTGCACCGACCCATGCAACAATTTCAAAAAATTGAGAGATATTAAAGACGGCTAAAGCAAAGAATAGAGGACCAATTCTCGCAACAAGAAAAACACCGGCCTTTACCATTGTTGCAGCATGAATGAGTGCGGATACAGATGTCGGACCGGTCATAGCTTCCAATAACCATTCATTTAGAGGAAATTGAGCAGATTTTCCTATTGCCCCTCCAAATAATAAAACTGCGGCTGGAACCAAAAAATTTTGTTTCATCATTTCCTGAGCCCAAGTATGATCAGCAAGCAACTCTTTAAAACCAAATGTTCCAGCATATGCAAAGATCAAAAACATTCCTGAAAGCATCATGATATCACCCACTCGATTAAACAAAAATGCTTTTATTCCTGCGTGAGTTGGTGATGTCCACATAGGAATCCCCCAAACAACATGTCCTTCTTTTCCCACATAATCTTTCTTTCTGTCGGTGTACCAAAATCCTACCAATGCATAGGAAGCCAATCCTACTCCTTCCCATCCAAAAAATACCATTAAGAGATTATCAGATAACACTATAAGTTGCATTGATCCTATAAAGAATAACATAAAAAACCAATATCTGGTAATGGATTTTTCACCATGCATATAGGAAATAGAGTAAACAAAGATTGATGCAGATATCCAAGCAACCAAATTGCTCATTACTATACCAAGAGGATCCGCTAGGACTCCTGCGTTTAAATTCAAGGCAGAGATCCATGGTATCTGGCTATGAATTTCCTTGCCTGATAGTCCTAGAGGAAGAATACTCAATGCTAATAATGCACTTAAAATAGAAAACCCTACCGCAACATAACTTCGAATATGTTCGCTTTTATTTTTTAAAGCAGGAATCAAAGCGGCTCCTATGAATGGGATCATCCAAATTAGCCATGCATTTACACCCAAACCTAAAAATCCTATTGTATTGTTTTCAACCATTTTCCTTCAAATCCTCAAAAATACAGACTATTATGTAAAAGAGACATATGTCCCGTTTGTATACTTGCTTGCGAATTCTTGTACATGTTTAAATCATCAATGTTTCCTTTGATTTGTTCAGATATTTTTATAATCGGAGAAGTGTTTTTTTGTTTTATATGCACAATTTCATCAGAATGACCATATAAATTTTCAACGTAATTGATTATTGGCTTATAGAACAAATCAGGATAAACACCCAACATCAAAGTAAAAGCAGCTAAAACCCCCATCGTAACTATTACATATCCACTCGAATCCTTTACATTTTTTAATGTTTCTGGAACCACACCAAAAAATATTCTCTTGTACATCCATAGAATATAAGCAGAAGTCAAAACAGTAGTTAACATAGCTATTGCAAAAGCTATCACCTTTAAAGAATCCCAATGGATAGATATAGCACCTTGCAGAGCTCCATTGAATAATACCCATTCAGCCATAAATCCACTTGTGATAGGAACACCCATTATGGTTAGTGCCCCGATCATCGTGAGCACAGCGGTATATGGCATTTTGCTAGATAGTCCACCTAAATCATTCATATTTCTGGTTCCAGTTTGTAAAATTACAGATCCAGCCATCATAAACAATAATGCTTTACCTAATCCATGAGTTACATACAACAATATTGCACCACTTATTCCCAAAACGCTCTCAGAACCAATTCCAAACAGGATATAGCCCATAGAGCTAATACTAGAGTATGCCAAAACTTTTTTTATATCATTTTGCATTAAAGCCATGGCACCTCCAAACACCATGGTTGCCACTCCCCATATCTCTAGATAAATACCATATCCAGCATAATGAGAAGATAACAAATCTAACCATATTCTGATGATACCATACGCACCTATACCCGTCATTGCAGAAGAAATTAATACCGATATTGGAGTTGGTGACATGGTATATGTCTCCGGCAACCACACATGCAAAAACAATGAACCAAGTTTTATGCCAAAACCAATCAGTATTGAAAAAAGTATCAGATTAATCCAATTAATTGGTATTTTAACAGCATTTGCCTTTATAACGTCATAATCAAATCCACCCGAAAAGAAACCTATAGCCAATAAACCTAAAAGTAAAATAAGCGCCCCTACAGCGGACCATAAAAAGAATATGAATGTAACCTTTTTCCTGTTGCCATAACCAAAAAAAGCTATCAAGAAAAAGGTAGGGACAAGCATCAATTCAAAAAATGCATAAAATTCAACTAAATTCGTAGCAAGTATGGTGCCCACCATACCCATTGAAAATGCTAAATACAGAGCAAAGTATAATCCCATTTGAGAATTTAAATATATTTTTTGGTCGCCGGATAAAACTAAAGATGATGTATTACCTCGGCTATTACTGTCATTTTTATTGCCTTTATCTTCAACATAATCTATTTTCGCATTTACAACTGTTTTTGTTTGATTAAATTCATTCATAATTTTTCGTATCATATATGGTTTTGAATATAATACCACTATCGTACATAAAAGGTAAATAGTTATTGCAAAAGGAATGCTTAAACCATCCAGCTTTAGTCCAAAATGTCCAAGTTGACTCCACGGATAAATTTCTTGATATGTACCAGCAGAACCAAGTCCTAGCGATGGAATAAAAATAAAAATAGTAGATAATGCTAAAATTCCAAAAGCAAACCATGTTACAATGTTGACTCCTTTGCGTTTACCTAAATAATATGCTACAGGAGAAAATATCAATGGCAAAAATGTTGCCACCATTAAATAATAAGAAGATGAATCTGCCATCTACATTCTCGTACTCCGGATACCCCTACCAAAACGACATTGTCTCCTTTTATATATTAATCGATTATAATATCCAAAAAAGGAGTAAAAGAATTGAATTAATTTTTAAGATTTCGGTATTCAGTGATATCTATATCTTTATAGAATCGATATGCGATTATTATGATACCCAAGCCGACAGCAACTTCTGCAGCAGAAATAGCAATTGAAAATAGAACAAAAATTTGGCCTTGAGGATTAGATACCATTCTAGAAAATGCTACCAGAGTAAGATTTACAGCATTTGCGATTAATTCAATCGAAAAAATTAATCTTAGTGCATTTCTTTTAACGACTAATCCATATATTCCTATAGATACAAGGATAACCGCTATAATCAAAAAATCACTAGGCTGATTCATTTGTTTCTTCTATATCCTCCCTTCTTGCTAAAGCTAATGCACCTATAATTGATCCAGCCAAAGTTAAAGCCAATGCAATTAATACTGGGGAATAATAAGTTAATAATTTTTTCCCTATTTCTTTTATGTCAACAACAGGAGTACCATTATTGAAACTAAATTGTGTAGTTACAGAATTTCCAATGAAATAGCCAATTAAGGCAAGAAAACCCAAACTAAGAATAATACCTGCAATTTTCCTTTTTTTGGTCTCTCTTTTTGTTACGGTATTAGGTGATCTAACCAGCATAACAGTAAAGATAATCAAAACTGCTACTGCACCTACATACACAGCTATTTGAAACATTGCAACAAAGGGCGCATCTAAAATAATAAAATAGCCAGCAATACCCAACATAGATACAGCTAAAGCAATACCCCCATACAAAATCTCCCTACTTTCTAGAGTGATAATAGCAGACCCGATTGTCAATATTGATAAGCCTATAAATATCCCATCAACCATGATTGGCTCCCCTTGAATCTATCTTTATTTCTACATCTCCATCATACTTTGGTTTTACTGCTAATTGAGATGGAGTATAAATTAAATGAGATTTGGTAAATGATGACAATTCATAATCATTTGTCATATATATCGCATAAAATGGACATGCATCAACACACAATCCACAAAAAACACATTTTCCATAGTCTATCTGAGGCATAATTGATTTCTTATTTTGTTTCCAATGTTCATCTACCTTTACCATAGAAATAGCTTCTGCTATCCCTTCGCAAGCAATAGAGCATAATTGGCAACCAGTACATTTATCATGAAAGAGTATATGACGGCCCCTTAATCCAGCTATTCCCACTCCCTTTTTAGGGTCAAATTGATAGCCATCACCATCAAATTTTAGCTTTTGTTCAGGATAACGTAATGTAAATCTCTTTATAAAAAGATGTTTCGTACCTGACTCTAGTGCCTTAATAAATGCAGTTGCAGTATTCATTTTGGCGATATCATTCCTCCCGGTCCCAAAATTCCACTATAGATCAGAGTAAGAACAATAAAGAGATTTATGAATGTTAAAACTATCAATTTATACCAACCAGTATGTAATAATATATCAATTCTAATTCTTGGGTTGATACCTCTTGTTATTAACATAATCAAAATAATTATAGATGTTTTTACCATAAACCAGAAAATACTATTTACAGTTACAGCATTGTACAAACCATCCAAAGCAAATATTTTTAATAATGGAATATTTGAGGCAGATGCACCTGGAATTAACTCATGCGGAAATATTTGTGGTCCATACCAACCACCTAAAAATAGTATCACAAATAGAGCACTTAATGCATAAAGCTTTAGATAACTACCTAATTGAATCAATCCAAAAATCATTCCGGATGTTTCAGTCAACCAACCAGCGACGATTTCACTTTCTGCTTCAGGAAGATCAAATGGTATACGCTCAAGTTCTGCAAGTGATGATATATAGAAAACAAATGCATTAATGGGCATGATCAAAATATTCCAGAAAATATTTTGGGATCTTACTATATCAGATAAATTCAATGACGCAGATAAAATAACAACTGGTAAAGCAGATAAAAAAAATGGAATCTCAAAGGCAACCATCTGATGCAGTGCTCTTAGACCTCCAATGAATGGGTATTTACTATTGCTGGCCCATGAAAATAATAGTGTTATCAGTGGAAAGAATCCAAGTATACCGAAGGTAGCTATCAAACCAACATTTACATTCGCTACAACCCAACCAGGTGCAACCGGAATTAACGAAACTACTGCTGCTGAAGTAGATACAAACAGTATAGGAGCAAGCCAGAAAATTGGTTTATCTGCTCCCGAGGGAACTATTATTTCTTTGGCGATAAGTTTCAAACCGTCTGCAACTAATTGAAAAATACCCTCTATTTTTCCAGCATATAGGGGTCCTACCCTGAGCTGCATTTTTGCCAATAATTTTCGTTCAATGAAAATAGTAGCTGCTGCTACCAATGCTGCAAAAGTAAACCCAGGAAATACTGCCGCTCTAAATAAATCAGTATGAATTAAAAATTTTATTATGGGAAGTGTTCTTGCCGGATCCACAACCATTGAAAAAAACAGATAAGGAGTTAATACTTGTCCATCAACAACTGGCAAAGGAACGAAAAACAATGTAAAAAATATTATTGGAAGAATTAATACGGTTACCAGAGATAGGATAACAAGTATTAGTTGTATAACACTACCGACAAAATTTCCAAATCTAAAATCAGGAGTTATTGAACCCATTATCTATCTGCCTCTATTGGCCAATAATTCAGAGACCAATATATAGGTGGCATGTCACCTAATTTTGATCCAACTAATAAAAATGGTAAAGCCATTAGGTTTCTGAATGAAGGAGTAGACATTTTTACCCTATATGGTCTTGATGTTCCATCGCTTATTATGTGATAACCCAAAGCACCCCGTCCAGATTCAACTCGTTTATAGGATTCTCCCGGAGGACCCTTGACATTACCGAGCAATTTTTCTCGCACATCCCCGGATTCTGGCATTTTATCTAATAGCTGTCTGATAATATGACATGATTCGAGCATATCAAGGTAGGGAACGTATGCTCTAGCAAAAGAATCACATGTTTTCATATATTGAACATTGAAGTCTATTTCATCATAAATATCATATGGTTCTACTTTTCGAATATCATAAGGTACCCCTGATGCACGAAGTACAGAACCCGTAACACCTAATTTTATCGCATCCTCTTTTGATAAAATTCCCACTCCTTCTGTTCTTTGCCTTAGCAATGGATTATTATAAAAAATATGTTCATATTCCTTTAGCCTTTTTTCAAAATAATTTACCTGAGTTAAACATTTTTCTTTAAAGTTATATGGAAAATCATTTCTAACACCTCCAGGGATATTAAAACAATGAGTAACACGATGACCTGAAAAGCGTTCTAATAAATCTATTATTAATTCTCTATCACCTGCAGGCCACATGAACATTGTCGAATGTCCAAGAAAAATTCCATAAATAGCTAGCCAATACTCTGTATATACCAGTCTATTTAATTCTGATGCGATAGCACGTATAAATTGTCCCCTTCGTGGAACGGTAATACCAATCAAATCTTCCACAGCAAGGCAGTAAGAATATAAAATATTAGAAGAATCATGAAGTGCAGGTCTTTCCAATTGCGGAAGATTTTGAAAATAGTTGCGGTATTCACACATCTTTTCATGTCCTCGGTGAACATAACCGGGGTCAGGGTCTACATTTACAATATAATCCCCATCCACTTTAATTACAAATCGAAAATGTCCTGAGCCCGGATGTTGAGGTCCAACACTCAGAGTCATCAATCGATCATCTTCGGTATCTTTTACTATCTGCATAGATAGTTTTTTAGCTTCATCAATTTTTTCTTCTAAACTAGACATAGGTAATAAACACCCTTTTTTTATCTCCCTTTTGATCTAAAATCTTTTCTAAGTGGCGGAAGATCAACCCAGTCTTCTGGTAAAAGAAAACGCTCATTACGAGGATGACCAATAAAATACACTCCCAACATTTCATAAGTTTCACGTTCATGATATTCAACACTAGGAAATATATTTATCAAACTATTTGATTTTGCATCATCTCGATCAACTTTAGTCGATAATACCAATACATATGGCAGAATATCAGGATTACTATATGAACCTAAATGATAATTAATTTCAATTTTATTTTCTTTTGGATAATCTGTGCCTGAAGCAGATTCAGCATGGTCTAGTCCATAATTATCTCTTAAAAAGATTGCAATTTCTACTATATTTTCAGGTTCAACCATAATTTTTGAACGATTATGTTTATCATAAATTATTTTAATATTAGTAGAAAATTTATCGGACAACGACTTCAATATATCATTAGATAGAGCAATAGAATTTGTTTTGGTTTTTATTTGTGTGTTAGTATCGATCACTTTATCTTTGACCTTTTAATTTTTTCTTGTAACAAAAATGTCCCTTGGATAAGAGTTTCAGGCCTTGGAGGACATCCAGGTACATAAACATCTACAGGAACAATCCCATCACATCCAGGTAAAACATTATAAGAATCAAAATAAAGCCCACCAGTAATTGCACAAGCCCCCATCGCAATCACATATTTGGGCTCAGGCATTTGATCATAAACTAGACGAAGGCGTGGTGCCATTTTTCTAGTAACTGTACCTTGAACAACAATTAAATCACATTGTCTTAATGAGCCAAAAGCTTCAAGAATACCAAACCTCTCTACATCATATCTCGGGCTTGCAGCTGCCCCGAATTCAACACTACAACAAGATGTTTCTAAATGAACGGGCCATAATGAAAATACACGACTCCAATTAATTGCATAGCCTAGCGGTTCCTCCAAGGCGGTCACTAGAACATCACTTAGCTTTGATACCAATATATTAAAATTAGCGGGATTAGGATTAAGTAGTTCTTTCAACATGCCACTACACTAATATGTAATAACCGGTTTAGTTATTAAAATCTATTGGAAAAAAACAATTACCAAATTCCTTTTCTTCCAGATAAAAATAATGCATAACCCATTGCTGCAAACATTATTCCAAGAAAGCCCATCATAGGCAACGTTGCCTCTTTAGGAATAGAGAAAAAAGTTATAGCCCAAGCATAAAGAAATATCGACATGACATCAAAAACAACAAACATAAGTATGTAGGAATAATATTGCATCATAAAATGAGATCGTCCTTCTCCCGATGGAATTTGACCACATTCCATTGGAAGATATTTTATGGGATTATACCTTCTTCGTGGGGACAAAAGCCTAGATAGTATAAAAGAAGGAACCCCTGCTAATATTCCAAAACCAAAAAGGTATAAAATAGGAAGAAATTGTGAAGCTGTTTCTCCTGCCAAATTAAATTGTGCTAATTTAGAATGATATAAAAATCTTCCTGAGTTTTATGAATTATTTACTAAATAATTTGAAACCAAGTTAAATAATTGCCTAGCTGCTAGTTTAGGATGATTCAAAGCTAATTTCATCATCTTATATCTTGAAAAATCAGTTTTAATAAAATCCAAGAATTCATCAATTGTTAAATCTTTGATTATTTCAATTTCTTTGTCCCATTCAAAATCAGAAAGAGCAAGCCAACGAGATTGTACTTTTAACGCAGCTAAAATTTTTTTTTCAAGTATTTTCCTACAATTATGCTCATAATCTATTAAGGAATCCATTGATGAGTTGAATTCCAAAGAGTTAGCACCAATTTTTCCAGCTAATTGTCCAAATTCCATTGCATATCGTATCCCCTCCAAGACCAAAGGATTTGCTTGGCCTGCAGTATCACCTATCATCATCAACCCGTCATGGACACATCTTTTTCGTAATCCTTCATTAGGAATCATCCCATAATGAATTTCTATAGGTTGAATTTTTCCTAGTTTATTTAAAGGATACAACTTGTTCTCCATTATGTAATTCAATTTAGTAAGTGGGTCGACGAGAGATTCAGGCCTGCTTATTCCAACTCCTATTCTTACCCGATCATCAGATAGCGGAAAAATCCATGCATATCCTGCTTCAGAATATTTTTGACCAACCATTAAACATAGAGTCTCCCGATCCACCTTATCACAATAACACTCGTATTCCGCACCAACTCCATATCTTTGCCAAAGAGAAACATATCCCAATTTACGAGAAATAAAACTATTAAAACCACTGGCATCAATTATTAAGGTTGAATCTATTTCAATAATTCCTTTCGGTGTTGAAACTTTCAGTCCATTAATTTTTCCTTCAATATTTTTTTTTATATCAAATACATTACTTCTTACAAGTAGTTGCGTTCCCTCTTTAGCAGCTTTAATAGCTAAAAACTGATATGTTTTTTTTATATCAAGGACACAAGCAGAATATTCTTTGCCAGATATGTTTATTTCATTGTTGGGAGATATGAATGAAAAATTTTTAATAGGGTTATAGTATTCTTGAGATATTCCAAGTTGTTCGATTTCTTTTATCCAACTTACACCACTAGTTCTAACGTTGTGACCAAACGAGGGATCTTTTTCAAAAAGTACAACTTTTGCACCGTTTTTAGATGCGGAATAGGCAGCAGAAAGTCCAGCAGGACCTCCACCTACAATGGCAATATCATAATTCAATAAATCATAGATCTTTTTTT
>JBBRRG010000002.1:0-29296 GCA_038200895.1 Candidatus Nitrosocosmicus sp.
TGCACTGAACTTTGCAATTTCTTCAAAAAACTCCATAGTACAACAAAAGAAAAATGAAAGACGAGGAGCAAAATCATCTATTTTAAGTCCTTTACTAATACATGTATTTATGTATTCAATTGCATTTGCAAAAGTGAATGCAAGTTCTTGAACTGCATTAGAACCAGCTTCTCTTATATGATATCCAGAAATACTTATTGGATACCACTGAGGAACATTAACTGAACAATATTGTATCATGTCACCAATAATCCTCAGTGATGGTTTAGGGGGAAAAATATATGTATTTCTTGCAATATATTCCTTTAATATATCATTCTGAGTTGTTCCTCTTATTTGAGATGGGGATATTCCCTGAGATTCTGCTGCAGAAATATATAAGGAAAGAAGAATCGATGCAGTAGAATTTATAGTCATTGAAGTGCTTACTTTATCTAAAGGAATATCTTTAAAACAAGTTAGCATATCGGCAATAGAACTTATAGGAACACCCGTTATTCCCACCTCACCTTCAGATTGGCGATCATCAGAATCTCTTCCAGTCTGTGTCGGTAAATCAAATGCTAATGATAAACCAGTTTGACCATGTGCTAGCAAAAATTTAAATCTATTATTGGTTTCTTCCGCGCTACCAAATCCACTATACTGTCTCATAGTCCAAAGACGCTCTCTGTACATACTTGGGTATAATCCTCTCAAAAATGGATAGTTACCAGGCTCTGATTCATCTGTATTCTGTATATCCTTTTTAGAAAAGAATTGTTTTATAGGAATACCAGAATCGGTTTTAATAGTATTTTCATTCATATATGATACTTCTTATTTATTTGAAAATATTAATAAAGATAATTCTTCTGATGCGGTATAGGGATCTTTAAGTTTATTTACCAGCAAATCAAGTAATTCGTTAATTTCATTACTTTTTGTTTTGAAAACGTTTAATGTTTTTTGTTTAACTTTTTCTAAAACCATTTCTTTTAATTCATCCTTTAAAACTTGCTTTTGCTTTTGCTTTTGCATTGAAATCCATCCATTACTTTTAATAATATTATCAACACTTAAACAAAGTTCTTTTAGCCCTTCAGTCGTTTTGGCAGAAGTTTTGACAATTAGTGGCTTTCTAGGAGTTTCGCCAATTAATTCTATAAGAGAGTAATAAAGTGTTTCTGAGCCTTCGATATCTGATTTATTTACTATATAGATATCACCAATTTCGGTCAATCCGGCTTTTACTGCCTGTATGCTGTCACCAGTATTTGGCGAAAAGACAACCATTGTCAAATTAACTACTTTTGATATTTCAACATCTAATTGGCCAGCTCCTACACTTTCAACTAAAATAAGATTATACCCAGCAGCATCTAAAATTCTAATAGCATTTCTTAATGATTTTGAGATACCTCCTGTTGTTCCTCTTGAACCAAAACTTCTCATGAAAATATCCTCGTCATCCATTGTTGGTTGCATCCTAACCCTATCTCCTAAGATCGCTCCTCCAGTAATAGGACTTGTTGGATCAACGGCCAAGATGGCAATCCTGTAACCCAGCTTTTTAAAATAAGGAATTAAATTACCAATTAGAGTACTCTTGCCTGCCCCACCAGGACCCGTAAATCCGATAGTTATGGCTTTTCCAGTTCGTTGGTAAATTTTTTTTAAAATTTCGGGTGATTGAGGATCTCCATCATCTATTATAGAAATAGAACGAGCTATTGCTCTTTTATCTCCTAGAATTAGATTGTCAACAATATCCATTCATATTTATAAAAAAATTATAGAGATAAATTATTTTGCAATTTCTCTGAAACTTTATTGTTGACTACGGAATAAATCTTGATATTTTTCTCTGAAAATAGATTTTATCGATAAACCTATATTTTCATTCTCTAAATCTAATGGTTGAGATTCGTATTCATATCCTCTGATAATAGCAATTGGAATTTGTAAAGTTTTTCCCATTACAAGTTCAGCTGAAGAGGCTAATTCGTCAACGATTGCTATTTCAGTTACCTTTAAAATTTTACCGAATGAATCTCTTAAACCAATATAACTTTTGAGGGGACAAATACCTGCAATTCCTATGGCAATATTTGTTTGGCCTTTTCGAAATGGACGTCCAAAGGTATCAGATATTATTATAGAAACATTTTTATTTATTTTATTATAGAAAAATTTTCTTATTTCTTTAGCTGACCTATCTGGATTCTCAGGTAAAAGTAATACGCTATCGAGATCACTAGAAACATTGCTTTGATCTATGCCAGCATTTGCACAGATAAATCCATATTTTGTTTCTACTATTAAAGTCTTATTAGTTACTTTTACAATATTTGATGACTCTCTTAGAATTAGTTCTATTAAACGTGGATCCTTTTCATGAATAAAAGATATTTCGAGTGCTTTTTTTGATGGAACAATATCCTTTAAATGATATATACGGTTTTCGGATTTAGAGATTATTTTTTGAGCTATTACAATAATGTCATTGTCATAGATTTCTAAGTTTTTTGAATTTAAAGATTCAATAATTAACTCTGGAATGTCATCATTTTCTATAATATTTCTATTTATTTTAACAGGAATAATTGTTACAGGTAAAGAAACAACACTCCTATTCTAGTTTATGGATATTAATTTATTTCCGAATCTTTCCATGAAAATTGGAATCAAATCTGCTAAATTTTTTCTGTCTATAACTACATCGGCTTTTTTTCTTACAATATCAACTGGGCAAAATCCCACAGTAAAAGAAGATAGATTAAAAAGTTTTAAATCGTTCGCACCATCAACTACAACGATTATCTCATCTTTAGTAAAACCATTTTCCTCTATGAATGGTTTAACTGAAAGTGATTTGTCGGATGTTACAGAAATAATAACATCATCAAGTTTATTCTGATTAAAAATAAGTTGATTAGAAAATATTTTATCTAATTCTAATTCTTTTATTAATCTATCAGTAATAATTGTGAATCCACCTGATACAGCAATAATTTTCCATCCTGATTTTTTTAAAAATGAGCAGAGCTGTTTTGCCCCCGGCATGATTTCTAAACTTTGAGCTATTTCATGGGCTCTAGCAAGATCTATGCCTCTTAGAGCATGAACTCTTTCTTTTAACCCTTCTTCCCAGTTAATTTCCCCACTAATACCTTTAATAGTAATATCCCAGATTTCCTTTTCTTTCTCCGGTCCCATTAACTTGGCTAATACTGGAAGATATTCTGCATTTAATAAAACTCCTTCTACGTCAAATATAACAAGCATAGGACAAAATGATTTCCCTTATTATACATAATATTAAGTTATTGCAGGAATAAAAAATTTCATAATTTTAAAATCCCTGTTGTATCAATATTTGAAAATAAATAGTATAGCATCATTTTCATCAATTCAATCTATTATCTAGTCTTACTAAATAGGAGTTTATAGTGAAAGCATTCATGATTTTAAGATTTCTTTTTGATATTTAATAGCAATACATTTAATTCTATTTGTTTTTTTATAATTAACTGCATTTTCATTTATTTTATACAAGTTTTTAATTATTACATATTATTTTCCACCTTTTATTGCTTTATTTTTTATAAAACTAAATTTTAAGGTGTATAATCTTATGGTAAAACAATAGAAATATCCAACAAAAACATTAAATACGTTAAAATAGATTTTAATATATTATGTCTTCTGGTTCAAATGATAATAATCAAGTGGATATAAAAACAATTGATGTTCGAGGACTATATTGTCCTGAACCAGTTTTTAGAACAAAAATAGAGATAGAAAGAATGACAAAAGGCCAAACTCTTAGAATAGTGTCTGATGATCCAGACTCCGAAGAGGATATATCAAGATGGGTTAATCGTAATGGACATGAACTCCTTTCATTAAATAAAAATAATAATGATCTAGAATTTACAATTAAAAAGGCTAAATAAATACATGACCTCAACAACTTTTGCCGAATCAAATAAAATAAAAGTATTAGAAAGAATTGGCAATACCCCAGTAATAGAATTAAAAAGTTATTCCACAGATAAAGTAAAAATATATGCAAAATTAGAATGGTTTAATCCATTTGGATCTGTAAAAGACAGAGCAGCTTACTGGATGATCAAAGATGCTGAAGAAAAAAAAATATTGAAGAAAGATAAAAGTATAATTATCGAGCCCACTTCAGGTAATACAGGAATTGCATTAACAGGAATTGCTTCTTATTTAGGATATAAAGTAGAAATAGTTATCCCAGAAAAGGTGAGTGAGGAAACAAAAAGTATACTTAGAAAATTAGGTGCTACTTTGCACGAAACAAGTGATGATTTATGTCCACGAGTCGGTGCAGGAACAGACCAAAGTATTGCACTTGCATATGCAATTTCAAAACCTCGTCCAGAAACTTATTATATGCCCAATCAGTATGAAAATGATTCAAATTATCTTTCCCATTATCAAAGCACAGGACCAGAAATATGGAACCAAACTCAAGGTAAAGTAACGCATTTCTTTACAGGATGTGGTACAGGCGGTACAATTACCGGGACTGGCACATACCTAAAAGAAAAAAACAAAAACATTAAAGTTATCGCTATTCAGGCTCAGAAAAATCATCTATTGCAAGGTCTAAGGAATTTTGAAGAGTCAGCAAAGCCTGATCTATTTATCCGCAGGGAAAAGATAGTTGATGAATGGTATACTGCAACAAATCAGAAATCGTTTGAAATGGTAAAAAGCCTTGCAGAAAAAGAGAATATTTTAGTTGGGCCTTCCTCAGGTTCAGTTATGGCATCAATGCTGGATTATATAAACAATTATGACGAAGGTGTATTTGTAGGAATATTTGCTGATGATGGTAGAAAATTTCATAGTCTTTATCTTCAACAAAATTTATTTTCTGAAGAAGAATATAAGAAATATCTGACAAGTTGTAAATTTTTGCCTCCTTTGAGTTATCAATCATAGGTTTATCAGTATTAAGTTAAAAAGCAATAACTTATTTTTTTCTATCAGCTAACCATTTTTCAATATCTAATGCGGCCATACAACCAAATCCTGCTGCTGTAATAGCTTGTCTATATCGATAATCATGAACATCCCCAGAAGCAAAAATCCCATCAATATTTGTTTTTGTGTAGTTTTTAACTATAACATACCCTTTATCATCCATATCTATTTGATCTTTGAATATAGAAGTGTTGGGTTCGTGACCTATTGCAACAAATAAGCCACCCACATTTAATTTTTTTTCCTCGCCATTCTTATTATTTTTAATTACAATTGATGAGATTTTATTATTGCCCTCAATATCTATTACGCTAGAATTCCAGATAAACTCGATTTTTGGATTTTCAAATGCTCTTTCTTGCAAGATTTTACTTGCCCTTAAATGTTCTCTTCTATGAATTATTTTAACAGATTTTCCAAATTTTGTTAAAAAATTCGCTTCCTCTAAAGCAGTATCTCCCCCTCCGACAACTACAATATGCTGATCTTTGAAAAAAGGACCATCACAGGTAGCACAGTAAGAAATACCTTTTCCAGAAAATGCTTGTTCAGGCCCTATGCCAAGTTTTCTTGGCGTTGCTCCCGTACTTATTATTACACTTTCTGCGGTATATATAGATGATTGAGTATAAATTCTAAATGGTCTTCGCTTAAAATCAACCTTTGTTACTTCATCGGTTATCAGTGTTGTACCAAACCGTTCTGATTGCTGCTTCATATTTATCATTAATTCAGGGCCAAAAATTCCATTTGGAAAACCAGGATAATTTTCTACTTCGCTCGTAGTCATCAATTGCCCGCCAGGCAAACTACCTGTTATTATTAGTGTTTTTAATTTTGCTCTGGAGGTATAAATAGAAGCTGTGTAACCAGCAGGTCCTGATCCAATTATAATAACATCAAAATGTTCATTTGAATCATCATCAGATGAGAAATTACCATCTTGTTCTCCCGATCCAACAGATATAGGTAACATTATTTATTGTATTATTTCATTTTCATTTATTAATGTATTAGGAAACACTTTTCAAATATGTACATTATGAATAATGATTTAATACAAATTTTATTATATTCATTATTTATAAAAATAATAGGAAAAATTTAATGAGATTAATTATTTGTGGATTTGGAGTTGTTGGTCAGAGCTTTATTAAATTATTAATCAAAAGTTCAGATTCTTTATATAAAAAATATGGTATAAGACCAAGGATTCTTGCTTGTGTTGATAGCAATGGCATAGCATATTCACAAACTGGTTTAGATCTTGAAAAACTGATATTAGTTAAAGAGAGATTTGGAACTGTTGCAAAATATTCTGATGAAAAACCAAATTTTGAAAACTATATTGAGAACATTGATGCTGAAGTATTTCTGGAACTTACTCCCACAAATTTAATATCAGGTGAGCCCGGCTTATCTCATATAATATCTGCATTAAGAACACAAAAAAATGTAATAACTGTAAATAAAGGACCTCTTGCACTGTCATTTCCTTCATTAATTGAATTATCTGACTATAACAATGTGATGTTGAGGTTTAGCGGTACTGTAGGTGGAGGGACCCCCATATTAGAATTTGCCAAGCATTGTTTAAAGGGTGATAAAATAACATCATTTACTGGAATTTTGAATGGCACTACTAATTATATTTTAACAAAAATGACAGAGGGTTTGACTTTTGAAGAATCTCTAAACGATGCAAAAATAAAAGGTTATGCAGAAGCAGAGGTTTCTCTAGATATAAACGGTGACGATGCAGCAGCTAAATTAGTAATAATGGCAAATTGGATTATGGGTTACAAAGTAACTATGAAAGATGTAGAAAAAAAGGGAATTAAAGATGTAAAACTTGACGAAATCGATGATGCATTAAAAACAAGAAGAAATATAAAGCTTATTGCTAAATGCGATGATAAAGATCTTTATGTAAAACCATATTCAATATCAAAAGATGATCCGATATGTGTGAACGGAACTTTAAATGCAGTAACTTTTAAATCAGAACACTCCGGAGAGCAAACTATTATTGGTAGAGGAGCTGGAGGTATAGAAACAGCGAGTTCTATACTAAGAGATCTTATCGAGATAAAAGAAAATTTTCCTATTTCTTAACTGGGAGGTCATTAATGAATTGTAATCTAAATTTGATTTTTTATAATAATCACCTTAAACTAAGAAATAATAAAGAAAGATCTATAAATTATAGAAAATCTAGGCGCTATTCACAAGGTAAATTTTTACCTCTTTTAATATTTAATAATATAATTCAATAGTATAGGTCATGTTACTCTTGCATCAAAATATCTTGAAGAAAAATTTTAGAGAACAAAGCCAAAATATAATAATAGTTTTATATATAATATTAATAGTCTTATCCAAAAGGCAAAAAAATAGCAAGATTATTTCAAAAGACTTTTGAATTGGTTTAGAATTGTTTGATAAATCTTCGAATATTGAAATAACAAGATTAATAGAGATATTCTTTTAGAATATCAAATATAGAATTAAAATAACAAAAGAACATTTGAATTGGGTGTAAAAAACAAGGTTTATTATCATGGAGAATTACACCATATAAAAGATATATCTGACGTCGAGTTTTGAAATGGAAAAAATAATTACATTTGGAAAAAATAAAATAAAAAAGAAATACAATGTTTATCAAATATTACAATAATGAGTAATATCTTCTTTAACGTATTTAGATAAGGATATGATAATATTCAAATATATAAGTAAAGGAATAGGGGAAATGATAAGTAAATATCAACAAACTTTTAATTCATTTATAATCTAAATGTCGAATATTTAATGATAAAATATTCCGGGGAATTAATAGAAAATAGAATACTAATTCATAATGTTTTAGAGTCAAGAGATTTATTTAGTGAAGGATATTTTGGCAAACCATTGGGTATATCAAAACCAAAAAATTTTGAATTTGATTCACAGCTAGTCCTTGACTTAATTGAAGGATACTATTTATTTGTAAAAAATAAATTGGATATCTCTAAACCTGATGGAAAACTGATTTCTTTAAAGGAAATATCAAATCTTTGCAAAAAACAATATACAGACTTTGAAGTTAAATATATTGTTTTTGAAAATTTAAGAAATAAAGGATATGTAGTTTCTCCAGGAATTAAATTTGGTTGTGACTTTGCAGTATATATTCATGGTCCTGGGATTGATCATGCACCATATTTGGTAAAAGTACTGAAGCCATCTCAATATATATCAGGCATAGATATAGTTTTGGCAGGAAGGCTTGCCACCACAGTAAAAAAACAATTCATTTTAGCGATTGCCTATGTAGAAGAAAAAAGTATAAAGTTTATAGGATTCGATTGGTGGAAAGCATAATAATAGTAATTTAGTCAATATCATAAAATCAAATTGTATTTGCGATTTCAGTCGAGTTTTTTCAGAGACAACAAATAGTACTTGATTATATACTTTTGATTTCAAATTTTACATCTTTATCGTCAATTGAAAATCTTTACAATAACAACAATCCTCGATATTTTTTTTGTATTTAAAATATTTAATATATTTATTACTTTAATGCTTTATAATTATTTATGATTTTATATTTAGGAAATATTTCCAAATTATGTCTATAAGTTCCCTTGAACTAATATAAAGGAAATGCAGATAACTAATTAAAGATGCATATACCTTTGATTCTTAAATAAATAGAAAAAGGGATATAGCCAGGTAATTTTGTTTATAATAGTATACTTGGATGATTATGTGCTTATCGCTAAA
The DNA here is from genome assembly GCA_038200895.1 of Candidatus Nitrosocosmicus sp. Lineage (GTDB taxonomy): Archaea > Thermoproteota > Nitrososphaeria > Nitrososphaerales > Nitrososphaeraceae > Nitrosocosmicus. The sequence goes on from JBBRRG010000002.1 coordinate 8,773, forward strand.
GTTTATAATAAAACTTCTCTTTTTGATAATATAGAGAAGAATATCAGTTTTTTAACATATTCATTACATTATAACTAAATGGGTTTAATTAATTTTAAATAACTTTCTTTAAGAAATGTAAAATAATTTTTTAGTATTCAAGTTAATTTTTAAATGGTATATAATTATTTCATTTTAGAATCTAATTTTAGAACAAATCAATTATTAATAGAATTTAAGAAATATTTTTATACTAATTATATAATTAGATAATTTTTTTTATTTTAAATTTATAAATATTCAAAATCATCTTTTTCATGCCAATAATTAAATCGCTGATGCAACCATGGAAAAAAATTATTTTCATTATTTTCAAATTCCTTTTTTATTATCTTTACTATTTTTTTTGATACTTCCCCTGGTTTTCCATATATCTGTTTTTTTTTATTAAAATTAAATCCATAATTTTCTCTTTTTTCATAAATCATTCCGACAATTTTTGGTAACCAATTTCTATTTACTGGAGGAACTAACAAATTTCCATGTGCATTAAAAATTGTTTCCGGTCTATCAGTATTTAATCGCATTGTAAAAGAACAAACTTTAGGGAAATACAATAATTCTTCTTGCATTGACCCTGAATCAGTTATTTCTGCCCAGCATTTACCACTATCTAAAAACTCGACAACATTTCCATACTCTTTCCACAGATTTGACATTATGAATTTTTCACCATATTGTTCTTGAAGTCTTTGAAGTTTTGAATAAAGGTCAAATTTATTTAATGCAGAAATAGTTGCATTTAATAAAATCAAAATAACTTTAAAATCAGTTTTGGTTATAAGGTCTACCAATCCTCCAATAATTGCATTAAATCTATGATATGTTAAGTTCTCTCTTCTGTGTATATCCATCCTAATCCAATTACCGAATTCTAATTTAGGACATCTTTCAAAGATACTTTTTTTTGGTTTATTAATTCGTTTAAGGTTTATTGCATCTACAACTGAATTTCCTATAGTAAAAATATCTTCTTCAGGATATCCTTCTCTTATCAAATGTTCTTTATTTAATTTTGTAGGGGCAAAAAAGAACTTTGTACCGGCCGAGCAAACCCATGTATCAATTTGCTCAGGAAATGGTTCTTCCCGTGTTAAAAACCAATCAGGCGATAATTGATCTACGATAAACTTTTCTAAAAAAATTTTGTTAGGTATTTGATTTATTTTAATTTTCTTTATTATTTTTGGACTCATAGAACGAAGTCCTGCCTCATTCTGTCCCACCTTTTGACCTAGTCCAAAAACCCAAGATAAAGTTGCCATTCCCGCAACCAATGTGTCTCCATGAACTATCGGTAAAACGTGTTGGCCAGAGTAGTGTTCCTTTAAATATCTACCGAAATAACCGAATTTCATGATCAAGTCGCTAGATTTTTTCATTAAATCTCCTCTTATATTCAGATCACATACTATAGAATCATTTAGGTTGAATTCTTCGATGCCATATCCTAGAAGATTGTCGTAGTGTTGACCAGTAGAGATTATAAAAGCAGGTAATTTTTCTCTTTTGGCCTCCAACAACAATGGCGCTTGTTTATAAAAGTCAGGTTTAGTTCCAATAACTATAGCTAGAACTTTATTAAAATTCTTATTAAGAGCAAATACAGTTGACAAATTACTTTGCCTAACCGTGATCGGTAAAAACACATTGTCTATTTTTATCTTTATTTTATCATCATCATCTTTTTTATTTTGGAAATTAATTACTTTGTTATTCAAAAGAAATAACCAGCTTTTAAATATATTTAATTAAAATCAATAGTTTTATTCTGCTTTTGTTTGCTTTTTCTATAACTAGATAAACCAATTAAAAACAATAAAACTCCAAATCCTATAAATATCAAAGGTATATTTAAGATCCAAACAGGCAACTCGATATTTTTTACTTGTGGTACTAGAAAAGAAATATAAATCATACCAATTATAAGAAAAGTCCCCGAAAATATTACTAATAGAGAAGATAACTTTGAAATGTCTTTTGAAAAAACATTAGTAAAAAAAGATAGAGCAATAGCAGGTCCTATTGAGATAAACACAATTTGAATAAAAGAACTCGATGGCTCAACTGTAGTTTGAGGTCCTTTTGAATCGGGACCGATTAAGAAGGAAAAAAAAGAAATCGTCAAGAAAATAAATAAAATAACTAAACCTATAATAGAAATAGATAACCATTCACCTGTTTGTAACATTTTCTTCATTTTTAGTAAAAAAGGTGGATTATTTTAATTTTGTTAAACTATCCCCATTAAATGTGCTAACTCTTTTCTAGATGCAGATCCTAAAATTTCAGCTGAATATTCAGGATTAGGGAGATTTACAAATACTCCAAAGCCCCTCTCAAGTCCAGACCAAGATGTTATTAGAGGATAAATTTCGATATGCCAATGGAGCTGTTTGCTATTTTTCTTTTCTGGAGAAATATGAAATGCAATGCTGAAATCAATTTTTCCTAAAACATTATCCATACCTCGCATAGATGAACAAATAACCAAAGACAAATCAGAAATTTCTTTTTGACTTATTTTCGAAAAGAAAGTAGAGTGTTTTCTTGGACATATCCAAAATTCACAATTATAAGTAGGTGCCCATGGAACAAGAGTAATAAAATGAGATGTTGAAAAAAGCTGTCTTGGTCCATTTAGTTCCGATTCAATCATATTGCATGCAGGACAATTACCATTTTCATTCATCATCTGATGAAAAATTTTAGCTTCTTTTTCTATAACAGGAGGAATTGAAGAAAAGGTAGTGATATGAAAGTGAGGATGATTAATTGTATTTCCAATATCCGAGCCCCTGCTAGCATAAATAGCTACGTATGTAACACCACGTTGACTATAAAGCCATCGTACTCTATCCTGCAAAACTAACAACAAATTACTCCATTGTTCTACCGATAGGTCCGTCAAAGAGATATTATGCTGTGGTGTAGGAATGACTATTAAATCATAGCCATAAGCCGGCTCTCTATAATAAGGTTTTTCAGAATACTCATGATTTGGAGTGGTTGTAACTATAGGGTTTTTGCATTCAAATATTCTAATAGTCCAATTTTCATTTACACCATCTTGGGAATCATATAATCTTTGAAGTATGCCATCTTTAAATACAAATGATAAAACCAATTGATCAGAAAGTTGTTTGTTTCCTGGACAATAAGGACAATTATCTTTATCATTTATATTGTCTGTTTTCTTATTTTGTTGAAGGATTTCAAGAAGTATTTCATTTTTATCTACATTATTAGGAATCAGAACAAGTTTATCTTGAATATAACAATCCTTTCTCATTTCCGACAAATTCTTATCTAAAAAGTTCACTAAAATCTTTTAAATAAATATTATGGATTCTATTTAGTTAAGGCTTTTTATTAGCCTTTTAATAAGAACATAAATATTCAAAGAGCAAAATCTTTATAAATAACATATATACAATGAAAATTTTAAATCTTGATAATAAATGCAATTACATTATCTCCATAATCAAAAATTAAATTATGTAACAAATAATACTATTTATGCCCCAACTAACTAAAGATGAAGAAAAATGGGATTCTGTTAAAAAATATAAAATAACAAAAATGCTAAACGACTTGTCAAAGATATCAGGACACGGTACTGAATTAGTTACTGTTTACATTCCTCCTCGAAGACCCATTTATGATATAATATCACAACTTAGAAATGAGGCGGGTACTGCTACCAATATTAAATCAGATCTTACTAGGACCCACGTTCAGGACGCATTGAGCAAAACCATGGAACAATTAAAGCTTTATAAAGAAACACCTGACAATGGATTAGTTATATTTTGTGGAGCGATTCCTACAGGAAAAGGCATAGGAACTGAAAAAATAGAAATTTTTACAATTACCCCTCCTAAACCGGTTCAAATAAATTTGTATCGGTGCGATGATCATTTTTGGATTGATCATATAAAAGAAATGCTAAAAGATGACAAAGTAATTGGAATAATTGCTATAGATACTCAAGAGACAGGTTTAGGAATATTAACAGGAGATAGATGGCAAACCATTGAAACATTAACTTCAGGAGTAGCAGGAAAACATAGACAAGGAGGTCAATCTGCAAGAAGATTTGAAAGACTTAGAGATAATGAGCTTAATGAATATTATCACCGTGTTGCTGACTATGCACAAAAAATATTTATCGATCAATTTACTATAAAGGGACTGATAATTGGAGGTCCTGGTCCAACAAAAGATAACTTTATCAAAGAAGAGTACTTGGACTATAGATTGCAAAACAATGTTATTTCAATACTTGATACATCTTATACTGGTGACGAGGGTGTAAGGGAAATTATTGACAAAGTAAATGACCAAGGTATAATGTCCGAGTTTAGATTGATGGAAGAAAAGAAATTAGTTAAAAAATTTTTGGGTGAAGTTTTTTCTGGAAAAGGTCTGGGAATATATGGTATAAATGAAGTATTAGAGAAATTGAAGTCGGGTATCACAGATCTAATAATTGTAACTGATGATATTGATCTAGTTCGATTAGAAGTCATTTGTAAAAAATGTAGCAATACCTTTGAAAAAATAATAGATAATGAACACCTTATTGAAACCAAACAAAATATTATTTCAAAACAATGTTCAAATTGTTCAAGTATGGATTATCTAATAAAGGAAAAAGAATTTATTGATTATTTAGAAGAATTATCTGCCTTAAGTGGAACTAGACTTGAAATAATTTCAGCTAAAACAGAAGAAGGAAATCAAATACAAAGCCTAGGCAAAATTGGTGCATTATTAAGATTTAAACTAAATAATTAGTTTAATATTATTGATTCACTTGTTATTTAATAAATTTAAGGAACAACCTATTACCTCATAACCAAGCAATTTTCCCATATGTCCTTTGCTTGAATTTATTTCGGTAAATCTAGAAGTACCATCATTTACAATATTTTTACCCGATACAAGGAGTGGAATTGGGTCATCGGTATGAGCTTTTTTAATACATGGTGTAGAATGATCTCCTGAAATAATATAACTTATATCCATATTTTTTAGATCACTAAATCCCTTTTGTAAAGGTTTAAAAAAACGTTCATCTATTTCTTCTATATTTTTCTGCTTTCCTTTTGCATCACCATCATGACCAAATTCGTCTGGACCTTTAATATGGACATAAAAAAAATCATGATCTTTTATTATATTTAAGAGAGTTTTAGCTTTTAACTCATATTCATTAGGTTCACCAGATTCATAAGAAATAATACCAAGAATTTTTGATATGCCTATTTCTACAGGCATATCTAATAATGATGCAAAATTGAGGTGATATTTATCATTAATTGATTGAATATGAGGGTATCGGTTTCCAGCATCTCTCAATAATATACAATTGACTGGTAACAATCCTTTAGTTATTCTTCTTTTATTAACATTACAATCATTCAACAATTTAATAACCTGGTTAGAAAATGTATTTACAATTTCTGCAGAAGATTTAGATTCTTCATCGTAATACTGTGAATTTATAACATAAATTTCATCTTCTGAATTAGATTTGGCCACACCAATTCCATTAATCTTATCATAGGCAGGATCGGTATTAGTTATGTTTTCGCCTAAATTACAATTTTTTTTTCTAAAATGCAAAATAACTCGATGACCTATAGTGGGCTTAACGAAAATCTCAATATCATCGATTTTGACATTTTTATTTATTAAATCACAAATTTCGCTCGCATCATCCTTTGAAATAATCCTTCCCGCACGCCTATCAATTATTTTTTTATTTGAATCGATTGTGGCAAAATTTCCACGTAAAGCAAGGTCACCGTCTTTAAAATCTATATTACAACCAAGACATTCTACAACACCTCTACCAACATAATCTTTATCCTTAAAATCGTATCCTAACATATTGAAAACTGCAATATCTGATTGCGGAGCTATTCCTTTTCCTACACTTGTAACCTCGCCTGAAATACCATTTTGTGCAATTTGATCTAGGTTTGGAGTATTAGCAGCCTCCAATGGAGTTAAATTATTTAAATCTGGACAAGGTAAGTCGCCTATTCCATCTAATAAAACATACACAATCTTTTCATTGTTCAATTAATATTTTAGTTGGAAAACCTAAATTTAATTTTAATGAAAGTATAATCTAAGTGAAAAGGTGAAGCAGATAGATAAAAGTAAATAATAGAATATAGAAAAAAAAGAATACATAGTGTGGACTATAAGATAATTTCAAATCAGAACAATGAAATATTACTAAAGAATGATAAAATTAAAATTTATTTAGATCCTTTGCATATAACCGACGAAAATTTTATCTTCATTTCACATGCTCATACAGATCATTTATTAAATAAGAAAAATCTAACAAAATTTAATTTAAAAAATAAGATAATAAGTTCTCATGAGACATCTGCGATAGCGAATTTAAGAGGTTATTCTATTATGGATTACTTAGGTTCGCATGAAGATTTTAAATTGATAGATAATGGTCATATTCTTGGATCAAAAGGATTATTGGTTAACAATAAAATTTTTTATACTGGAGATTTATCAATAAGAAAAAGAGCTTTTTTTAAAAAACCTGAAATTCCCAAAGCGGAAATATTAATTATTGAATCAACTTTTGGCAAACCTGAATACAAATTTCCATCTCTAGATCAAATTATCCACCAAGTAAATTCTTTAATTTCAGAAATGTACTCAAGAGGTATACCTGTTATTTTAATGGGATACTCTCTAGGTAAAGCTCAAATCCTTACTTCATTATTCGGCAAATGGAAGCCACTTATTGTACATGACCATGTCCATAGGTTTAATGAAATCTATAAAAATTTTGGCATAGAATTGGAAGATTCGATTTCTTTATCTAATGCTAAAGAAAAAGAAATGCTAAAGAAAAAACCATGGATTTTAATATATCCATTAACAAGTGGTAAGAATAATTTTATTGCATATTTGAAAGAAAAATATGGTGCGGTAACAGTAGGCTTCAGCGGTTGGGCAATTAATAGAAATTATTGCCATTTTATGAATTTAGATTATGTTATACCATTTAGTGATCATTGCGATTTTGATGAACTAATAGAAGTTGTAAAGAAAAGTAATCCTATAAAGATTTTTACAATTCACGGATTTCAAAAAGAGTTTGCAAGGCACTTAAATATTATAGGGTATAACGCAGAACCCATTGATAATTTAAAAACAAAAAAATTAAAACAAATAAAAACAAATAAAAACAACGATAAAACATTGGATAGTTTTTTCTAGTCTCTTTTACTTTTCTAAATTTTTAAAATATGGTGCCACTTTATTTCCAAAGATCTCTATATTTTTGTATAAACCATCTCCCCAGAATCTAATTATAAAGTGATTAGTCCCTGCTTGAATAAAGCGATCTAACATCTCTATAACATCATCTGGGCTTCCGACACCAATTGCAGTGCGTGCTACATTGTCTGGAATTTTAAGAGCGGCTTTTTTCATTTGCTCCATTAATTCGGGTTTATTCATAGCATATTCAGTAAAATATCTGCGAAAATCAAATTCAGAATCTTGTTTGATGTCATGAACTTTTAATAGTTCGGGTTTGTATAAACTCACCTTTACAGAATTTTTCATTTTTTCCCATGCGCCATCAGCATCATCGGTAAAATAAACATCCACATCATTTGCGAATTCAAAATTAGTAAGATCACGTCCTAATCTTTTTGCATGGTCTTTTATAACATTAGCATGGTGTTTGAATAAAGCTGGTGTATAACCTATTGGAATCCACCCATCTCCAAAAGTTGCGCATAATTCCAATGTTTTTGGAGCACCTGCGGCTATATATACAGGAGGTCTAGGCGTTCTTATGGGTTTTGCTTGCAAACAAGCGTCAATTAAGTTATAGAATTTACCCGAGTAATTAACCAAATTATCAGGATTAGATTCAAATAGCTTTTCAATAACCTCTAGTTGTTCTTTAAATTTCGATACGGGTTTACTAAATTCGATACCAAAATCAACAACATTTTGAGCTTCCCCTGCTCCAATACCTAATATTCCGCGTCCCTTTGTTATTCTATCAAGTGTGACTGTAGATAATGCAATAGTAGAAGGATGTCTCCTTATTGCATCAGTTACGCAAGTTCCAAGTTCCACATTGTTTGTAACTGCACCAATAGCAGCTAACATTATCCACGCGTCATTAACGACAGCATTTTTCCATTGAGGCACATTGGTATGATCCATTGCCCATATAGAATCAAAATTTGTTCTATCAGCAATCTGGGCCGCTGTAATAACCTGTGTTTCATCTAAACCCAACCGGGCAACATTTAAACCAAATGTTAATCCAAATTTAATTTTCACCTTTAGGCTACCTCCACTTTAAAAAATATATTACTATATTCATAATTGTGCATATCTATGATATCTCTGAAATGATCTTGATTTATAAGTTTTGAGTATGCTATTAGTTAATTAAATAAAATAAGAATATGATTGAAAATACAATTAATATTAGAGATTTATCTCTTTATTTATATTAAATGAATCAATCTAATAAAACGGTTCTCGTTACAGGTAGCGGAACGGGAATAGGTCAAGCCGTAGCCAGAAAATTTGCAAAGATAGGATACAATATAATTATACTAGGTAGAAGAAAGGATCCATTAGTAGAAGCTTCTAAAATTTTAAATGAAATTATAATAAAAGAAGGGCACGATACCAAGGTTAAATATTATTCCGGTATTGATGTTGCAAATGAAGAAGACATTAACGTTTTATTTGAGAGAATAAAAATTGATTTTGGAAAAATCGACATTATAGTAAATAATGCAGGAGTTTCCGGTCCTGTAAAAATCTTTACTAATTCAAGTTATCAAGATTTTAAAGAATGTGTATCGATTCACCTTACAGGAACTTTTTGGACTAGTATAAAAAGTATAGAATCATTAAAAACTGATGGTACAATAATTACCATTTCAACATTCTTTACAGAAGAAAATAAATTTGAACAAAGACCATATAGATTCAGAACTCCATATACTGCAGCACAAGGAGCAAAAAATAGATTGGTAGAAGCTCTTGGATGGGAATTGGCAGAAAAAGGTATAAGGTCCATAGGAACAAATCCTGGACCTGTGCATTCAGATAGAATCTATAAAACAGTTTATCCAAAAGCTGCTGCAGAGTTTTTGAGAATAGGCGGATTTAAAGGATTAACAAACAAACAGATTGAGAATTCGACCTTCATACTTCTTCAGTTTTTGGGAGAGAAACAAGATATTATCGAAAAGGAGGCAATGAAAATAGCAGAAAAAATAGTTGAAGAAAATAATGAATCAAATTCAGAGATTGAAAAATATAAAGAAATATTACTAAAGCTTATTGAAAAGGTTCAAGAAATTGCAGAAAAAGTACAATATAATACTAAAAAAATGATTGTAGACAAAGAATTTCTCTCTCAAGAAGATGTTGCTGAAATGGTATATACTTTATCTAAAGTTTCCATTAGTAGATTAATAAATGGCAGAATTATTCCAAATGACCGTGTATTTTATCCAGTAAAACCAAACATCAACAAATTTATAAATGCAGATTTAAATTCATCTCCTAAAGGTAACACAATTCTTCTCACCACAACAACTGATAATGTTACGGATATAGATCTAATAAGAAAAATTGCAGAGAAGCTTAACGTTGCAAATGTAAAACAAATAATAATTCTTACTAACAAAAATGATATTTTGGATAAAACTAAAGAAATTTTAAAAGAATTTCATCATCATAGTATAGATTTTAAAGATGAGGAAGCATTAAAGCGAATCTTTAATACTATCAAAATTCGTTTTGGAAAAATCGATTCGACTATTCATTTTACAGGAAATTTTGACTGTAATAAAGATATTACAACCTTATCAAGAACTGAATGGGATATGCTTGTAAACAATTTTGTAAATATTCCACATCTGATTACCCGCGAATCAGTTCTATCTATGGCTACAACTGAAGCCCTAGAACATCCAAGTAAATTTAAAGATTCTTTTGGAAATATTATTTTAGTAGGTCCGGATGCACCGGTTGGGAATAAAATAGATGGAAAAATTCGTGCTAGAGCTGAAATATTTCGAGGAGCTTTAAGACCTTATATAACAACAGCTAATCAAGAATTACATGATGTTTTAAATTCAAAAATAAATTTAACTTTAATTCTTCAAGGAAGTATAGATGGCATAATACCCAGTTACCCTAAACTAGAGAACGCCTTAATAAATCTCAGTTCACAAAAAGAATTGAAAGATAATTCTATTATATATATAAATGAATAATAAAATTATTAATGATGGTGCGTATGAACAGAGTGCTTTGCGTCATAATTTGCTGTCCATATGCCCAGACCAAGTGTAGCAGATCCTAAAGCAGCTATTACAAAAGATGCCAGGATAATTTCACCCCAGGTGGAATTTATCGTACCCGCCAGTATAAAAATAATGCCCATCATGAGAATAGCAATACCTGCAATAATTTCAGCATTCATTCTTATCATAAATCTAGAAATTACCTTGCAATATAAATACTATTAGATTAAATAAAAAAGGCTAGAAAAAGATATGAGGTTAGGATGCTTGTTTTCTGGTGGCAAGGATAGTACATACGCATTATATAAGTCACTAAAAGAAGGTCACGAAGTACCTTGTATAATATCGCTCCATCCCTTTAATGATGAAAGTTTGCTTTATCATTATCCGAATAATCTTTTATTTAAAAAGATATCAAAAGCTATTGAAATTCCAATTATAGAAAGATATTGTAACAATGCACTTAAAGAACACGAAATAGATCAATTAATTTCATCAATAAGGCAAGCTATTGACAAATATTCTATTGAAGGTTTAATCAATGGAGCAATATCAAGTAGATTTCAATTAGATATATTCCAAAAAATTTGTACGGATTTGAATTTAAAATTATACTCACCAATTTGGGGAATAGATCCTTGTAAATATTATAGTGAATTAATTAATTCACAGTTTGAGATTATAATTACAAGGGTAGCTGCATTAGGATTAGATAAATTATGGTTAGGAAAGACAATTAATGAAATAAATTATGAAAGATTAGACATTCTAAGTAAGAAATTTAAATTTAACATAACTTTTGAAGGCGGAGAAGCTGAGACTTTGGTACTAAATTGTCCTATTTATAAAAAAAAAATTAAAATAGTTAAATCTAAAATACAATGGGATGGAATAAGGGGAACATTTGAAATATTAGATGTTGTTTTAATAAGGAAGTAGTAGTTATGCTGGATAGTTTAAAAGACAATCTACGCTCTGCATTAAAAAAAATTGTAGGAGCATCAGATGTAAATGAAGAATTAATTAATGAACTTTGTAAAGATCTGCAAAGGGCATTATTATCATCAGATGTAAATGTTAAATTAGTATTAGAAATAACAAAAAATCTCAAGGAAAGAGCTATTAAAGAGTCTCCACCTAAAGGACTATCAAAAAAAGATCACATAATATCCATTCTGTATGGAGAATTATCGAGACTACTTGGTTATAGTGGTGAAGTAATTAAAAACACGGATAAGAAAAAAATTGATGAGAAAGTCATCAATTTTCATCCGGATCGACAAAACACCATATTAATGCTAGGTATTCAAGGTAGTGGTAAAACTACTGTTGTCGCAAAACTAGCAAGATGGTTAACAAAACATGGATACAGAGTTGGGGTAATAGGAGCAGATACATGGAGACCTGGAGCTTTAACTCAATTAAAGATGAACTGTATTAAAATCAATTCAGTAGTTTATGGTGAAGAGGAAAATAAAAATGCTCTTGAAATTGTAAAAAATGGAATCGAATTTTTTAAAGAACAAGCTATTGATATAGTCATTATTGATACAGCTGGAAGACATAAGGAAGAACAAAGTCTGTTAGATGAAATGAAATCAATGTATTCGATAGTAACTCCAGATCATGTTTTTTTAGTAATAGATGGTACTATAGGTCAACAAGCTTATAATCAGGCAAAGATTTTTCACGAAAATGCAAAGATTAGTGGTATTATTATTACAAAACTAGATGGGACTGCTAAAGGAGGTGGTGCAATTGCCTCTTCAGCGGCTACTGGTGCTAAGGTACTTTTTATTGGAACAGGAGAAAGAATTGACGATCTGGAGCAATTTTCACCTACCAGTTTTGTGGGCAGGTTATTAGGTATGGGAGATATAAAAGCTCTTTTAGAAATGGCAAGGAGCTTGGAAATTCAATCTGATGAAAATCAATCCAAAAGACTGCTAAGTGGAAAAATGACTATTGAGGATTTCTATGCTCAAATGGAAAACATGGGAAAAATGGGCTTTCGAAATGTAATTGAAAATCTTCCCGGTCTCTCGAATTTTGTCAAAGACGATCACTTAGATGTCCTTCAAGAAAAAATGGAGAAATGGAGATTTATAATACAATCATTTACCAAAGATGAGAAAAAGAATCCAGATCTTATAAATGAATCGCGAAGAAAGAGGATAGCTAGAGGTTCAGGATTAATGGAACACGATATCAAAGATCTCATTAAACAATATAATAATTCTAAAACAATGATGAAACAAGCTAAAGGAAGACAAATGCATGGACTATTAAGGAGATTCGGTCTTGGTTAAAAACTATGAAAAAAATATATCTACATATGATAAAGAATTTTCTGTTAAATTAATTCAGTATAATCTATTTATATGTAAATATTGTTTTGAAAGAAATTTTAAAATTGTAAACAAAAAAATAATCAAATACAAAACCTCTGTAAATATAATAAGATCAGAAAAAAAAGAATGTAACATTTGTAAAAACTTATTCAAACATACAATATATTCTATAAAGAATGAAATAATCAATTCAAAGCATTTTAATCACGACATCCAAAATAAAACAATAGATATAGGAACAGTTTTACCACTACAGTTATTTGAAAAAGAAGATAATTTAAGATCTATATTCAAAATTAAAGGGCTTCCAAATATAAAGCACCATTACAATTCATTAATTAGGAAAGAAATTATCAAAGATACAGGGTTTTTGATAGACCATTTAAATCCATATATAAGAGTAGAAATTTTTGTAGACAATAAACTAAATTATGAAATAAAATACAAAACCAAAGAACTGATACTTTTGGGAAGATACAATAAATTTCAAAGAGGATTGAATCAAAGAATTAAAATAAACAAAATGAATAACAATGATCAAATAGACCTGGAAAATCCATATTCCAATTCAACTACAATCGAAGATATAATTTTAAATTTTTTATACATTCAATCAGGTTCTAAAGATATAAAAATTTCATGGTTAGGTAGCGAAGATAAAAACAGTCTTGTTTTGGGTAATGGAAGACCATTTATAGCAAAAATAAATAACCCACAAATTAGAGAATTTCAAAAAATTTTTCACATAAAAGACAAGTTAAGTATTAATTTCAAAGAAATTAATACTAATGATATAAAGAATTATGGTAAATATAGACTTAAAATAAAAACTTTAATAAAAGTCACAGAAGAGGATTTGGAAAAAGAGGATTTGGAAAAAGAGATTTCTAAATTGATAGGAGAAACAAGATTTCAAATAAAAAATAAAATTGTAAAAAAATATATATATTCTTCTAGTTATAAAACAATTGACAATAAGAATTTTGAAATGGATTTGACCCTTGATAACGGTATTCCAATAAAACAATTAATTGGAGGGAAAGAATTCATAGAGCCGTGTTTATCAAATTTAATAAATAAAAAGTGTGAATGTGTTTTTTTTGATATAGATGACGTGATTCTAAATAACAATTAAGATGATATTTAAGGTATGAAAAAAATAGATCCATTATTTAAAGTAAAACAAGCTTATCAGAATAAAATAATTGACGAACAAATATTCAATTTGATATTAAAAAGAAAATTACTCATTGATGATGGAATTTCCAAAATACAACAAATAACTGATATAGAATATCCACAGTATTTCATTGAACCAAGCCTATTAATAGCTACATCACCTTTAGAATACGAACAATTCTCAATCATATATGCAAGAACAATTCCAATTTGCAATCAAGAAAATAAAATACAAATATTTATCCAATTTTTTACACCACTAGTTATATATGGATTAAAAGGAACTATCAATTCGGTAATAGCTCACGAATTTTTGCATTATCTTGATATAATAAATAAAATAATTAATTTAGAAATTACTTCTGATACTATCAACGTTACCTTATTTGAAAACATATACAAAGATACTGAAAAATTGTTTGATCACCATAGAGTTTTTAAAAAAGACAAGTATTTAACAAAAAGTATTAATAAAAAATTTGGAAACGGGTTTTATGATGAAAAGTTAAATAACAAATCTATAAAATTATGGATACAAAAAAAACATCCTATTGAAAAATTGCCTATAGATGATAATTATACTAAATTGCCCTTTTTATCCATGGCAAATACCGAAATTGATGAAGTAATTAAACAAAAGATATTGAAACTTTTATAATTGTATTTCAATCATAAAATAATAGGTTTATTTTATTTTTGATTTCTTACTATGATCTTTTTTGAATTCGGTATATCCACATTTTCCACAGGTATATCGATCTTTGTGATCAGCCATAAAAATTCCCTTTCCACACCTTGGACACTCTCTTTTTGCCCTCTCAATTGTACTATTATTTATTTTATAAAATTTATAGACACTTGTTTGTCCTTTTGACTCTTTTGCCATTTTAGATAATATTACCTCTAACTATTTCCTATTTTAATTTTATTTCTTTTTAGATTTTGCTTCTGCAACAGCAGCTTGTTTGGCTTTTAATCGTACGGCTTTTTCATCATCGATAATTTTTTTTCGTTCATCTTTTAATAATGACCTAAGAAACAAGTAGCGAGGAATTTGTTTCTTTGCCTCTGCCATATTATCAAAATAATACATCAATGTCAATATGTCAGGATTGCCAAATTCGCTTTTGATAGAGACAGGCAAAATGTTTGTTTTATCTAAATTTAATTTATCTGCAATTAATTTTGCTGCATCTTGTCTTTTTATTGAACCCGATGCATTTTTAATTATCGATTTAATTTCACGTCTTTTTAATAATATGTTATTTTTATCTTCTAACAGTACAACTTCTAAATTCAAACTATTGTCTTTCATAAAATATACAATATATATATTTCTAAAATTGATTTTTAAGTAATAAAATGTATTAGTTAAAATTATTTGAATACAATTAAATTATTTGCAATAGATATTGACGGCACGATCACCATTAATGGGGATGGAACGGTAAATTTAGAGATATTATCCAAATTAAGATACCTTGTAAAATTAGGATACAAAATAGTATATGTTACAGGAAGATCATCTATAGAAGCATTTATTTTATCAGTTTTTGGAGGAACAACAAAGATTTCAATTGGTGAGAATGGAGGTGTCATTACCAAATCTCCTACCGAACACATACTATTAGCGGACAAAAAGAAATGTATTTTAGGATATAATATACTGGCAAAGAAATTTGACAATATAAAGCACAACCAAGTTTTTCCAAGGATGACTGAAGTAGTTTTAAATAGGACATTCGATATTGACAAAGGAAATAAAATACTTAAAGAAAATAACCTGGACCTAGTCATAGTGGACAGTAATTATGCGTATCATATTAATGAAAAAAAAATAAACAAGGCATATGGATTACAATATCTACTGAGGTCCATAAAAATAAATCCATCAGAAGTTGTTGCGATTGGAGATAGTGAAACGGATATACCTATGTTTGAACTATGTGAAAATAGTGTTACATTTGAAAGTTCCAAAAACATAGTAAAGAAAATGGCGAAGTTTGTTGTAAAGGGTGAAAACGGAGAAGGATTAATAAATGCACTAGATTTAATCATTAGAGAAAAATCATTAGGTTCAGAAAATGTTATTTGAAAATATTAAAGATGAAATAAAATACCTTATGAAAAAGGTATTATTAGATTATAATTTAAATGAAAATGAGTTTGATTTTGAAGTTTCAGAACCTCCAATCAAAGAATATGGAGATTTTTCTTGTAATTTAGCGTTTTTATTATCTAAAATCTTTAGAAAAAGTCCTTATGAAATAGCAAAAGAGATAGTAAAGGATATTTTGCCTAAATATGACAAGAATAAGAAGAAATTTCTTATTGAAACAATTTCGGTGGAAAAACCGGGTTTTATTAATTTTAGGATTGATTTAAAAGAATTTTTAAAAATGTTCTTTTTGGAAATAAATGAAGAATCAAAAATACCAGTATTGGGTAGCCTTGAAGAATTAATACTAATTGAACATACAAGTGTTAATCCAAATAAAGCTTTACACGTTGGACATGTAAGAAATTCAATAATAGGAGATTGTTTGTACAGGTTATTATCGGCAACTAAACATAATGTCAAAGTTTTAAACTATGTGGATGATTCAGGTCTACAGATTGCAGATATTATTGTTGGTTTTAAATATGCGAATATTCCTCTCATAGAAGAAAACAAACACATTCCTGAGAAAAAATTTGACCATTACTGTGGAAGTTATGTGTATGTCAAAATTAACGAATTATATCCTTCAAGGCCAGATTTAGAACTAAAAAGAAAAACGGTATTAAAAGATCTAGAAAATTCTGATTCTCAAATATCAAAATTTACTCAAAAATTAGTGAAAAGAATATTAATCGATCAACTACAAACATGCTGGAATTTGAAATGTCATTATGATATTTTGAATTTTGAATCTCAGATAATTCAGTCGGATATATTAGATAGTATCTTAAAAAAATTAAAGGAAAAAAAAATTATTCGTTTAGAAACTACAGGGAAAAATACTGGATGTTGGATCTATAAATCAAAAAAAGAAGGCGATAAAATTTTAATAAGAAGTGATTCAACAATTACTTATTTTGCAAAAGATATTCCATATGCTTTATGGAAATTGGGACATGTTGAAAATCCTTTTAAATTTGAAGTTTTTTCTCAGCAATGGGATAGTACTAATTTATATCAAACAAAGATGAAAGAAAGAATAAAGCAAGTATCTCCCAATGATAATTTAATAGATTTTAACAAAATCAAAAAAGTTATAACAATAATTGATTTTAGACAAGAACGATTACAAACATTACTTTTAGAGATTCTGGATAAATTAGGTATAGAAGAAACAAAATATAATTATCTCGGGTACGAACCTGTTACATTAAGTCATAAAACAGCAGAAATACTTGGCTTGAATTTGGAAAATAAAAAATCAACCCAGATGTCTGGAAGAAAAGGGATTTTTATCGAAGCAGATTCTGCATTAAATTTATTAATAAATAAATCCTATGAAGAAATTAAAAAAAGAAATGTAGATATCTCAGAAAAAGAAGCAAATATTATTTCTAAAGAAATTGCTATTTCAGCAATTAGATATTATTTTATAAAACAAGATAGAAATAAAATGATTACATTTGACATAAACGACTATTTGAGTTTGGATGGAGATACCGGACCGTACATCCAATATTCTTATGCGAGAGGGACACGAATATTGAGTAAAATAGACGATAAAAGTGAATATTTGAACGACACTGAAATTACTACCTTAAATTTAAATTTGTCAACTAATGAGATAGAGTTAATTAAACACCTATGTAAATTTTCAACAACAATAAAAGAATCTGTAAACAACATAGATCCAAAACTTATTGCAAGATATCTTTATAATCTTTCAACTTTATTCAATAACTTTTATGAAGATTCGCCTATTTTGAAAGAAGAAGATAGAATAAAAAACAGTAGAATTAAAATACTTTATTCTTCTCTTTTAACAATGAGGCATTGTATGGAAATAATTGGTATAACGCCTCTTGAAAAAATGTAAACATAAAAAAAATATAAAATTAAGAAAAGGTTAATAACTCTAAAAAAATTACTCATCTTGTTTGATAGATATATCTCATATTTTTGAAAATTTATTATTACAATTACCCGGTCTGTCTCCTCACTATACCAATCATCCTCTCTTTCCGGACATGGTTTCATCAGCAATTGTTGCGGCACTAATAGCTATTGGTTTGAATACGGCTATGGCGTTATTAAGAAGAAAAACAACAAATATAGAAAAAATGAAAACAGTTATGAAAGAAACAGGAGAATGGAGAAAAAAATATACAGAAGCAATAAGGAAGAAAGACAAAGCACATATTGATGAATTAAAGAAAAAGCAGTCACAAATGAACAAAATGAGTTTAGAGATGCAACAGCAACAAATGAGGCCCATGATGTTATACATGATACCATCTTTTATGCTATGGATTTTTGTCTTCCCATCAATCTTCGGACAAACTGTGGCCTTGTCGCCAATTACAATTCCATATATAACTTGTTCTGATGCCAATGTAAGCACGGATAATCCGGTTCAACTTGCTAATAATACTCATTCTACTCAAATTATAAAAGGACCGTGTAAAATTCCTGGTCAAGTATTTTTATGGGGATGGTTTTTGCTTGTAAATTTTGCTTTTAGCGGCATTATTGCAAAAGTTACCAATACAAGTATTCCTACCTTTTAATTTTTTTTAAATTAGCATTATTGCTTTAAAAAATAAATCTATTTATCTTTGATATGAGTTAATTTACTTAAATGGAAAAGATCTTTGGGAGGAAATTATTTTCGGAAAAGGCTATAGAATCTTCCCAATCAAGAGAATACAAAATAACCGAGGATGATATCAAGAAAGTTAATTTATATAAAAAGGGCGTCAGTAAAATGTCTGAAGAAAAATTTGAAGAAGCTATAAAAACTTTTGATCTCGCTTTAAGAATTGATGCTCATTTTGTTGATGCAATAGTTAAAAAGGGTTATTCATATTTCAATTTAAATCAATACAATCTTGCTTTAACATTTTTTGATCAAGCTTTAGAAATCAGTATTAACGATCCCGAAGTTTGGAATTTAAAAGGGTTGGTATACTATAAAACAAAAAATTATGAAAAAGCTATAAATTGTTGCGAGAAAGCAATAGATTTAAATCCAAACATCTCAATGACATGGTACAATTATGCCTGTTACTTGACTTTGAATGGCAAGATATCAGAAGGTATGGAAGCACTAAAAAAATCAATAGAACTAGACATATCTAATGCAAAAAAAGCTGTTAAAGATAAAGATTTTATTAATGCACGCATGGAAGATGATTATAAAAGAATTCTAGAGGTTGTAATATTGGAAGCCATTAGACAAGGAAATGATTATCTTGGAAAGATTATTTGGGTAACTGGTTTAAATAGAGAAGATATCCAAGACGCTACAACAAGACTGGCGAATAAAGGTTTATTATTTAAAAATATTAAAAGAACATTTACTCGAACCGATGAACAATATGAGTTATCACAGGAGCTTATTGCTAAAGTTGGGTTAGAAAAAAGATCGTCGTCCAAATCATTTGAAGGAAAAAAAGAAATATTCTTATCTAATCACCAATTAAAAGATATAAGTAAAATTTTAAATGAATCATCTGAATATGCTGACAGAAGCGAATTGGATTTATTGATAAATAGTATTGATAAACTACTAAATCCAATATTGCATGGAACCCTAATTTTAGACAATTTCTTTGAAGAACATAGAGAATTGAGATTGTTCAATAGCAGACTCAGAGAAAAAGGGCTGGAATACCTAAATTTACATAAAGAAGAAATATCTAAATTTATGTCAGAATTTGATAGAAAAATAAGAGGCTAATATAAAAATAAATTTTTTAATATACGAACACTCTATTATCTGTAAATTTCAATTTCTTCTTAATAAAAAGATTGATAGCTTCTTTATAGAGGTTATGCTCCTCAATTAATATTCGATTGGATAAAGAGGTTTCATTGTCGGTATCAAAAACTGGCACACATTTCTGTAAGAGAATTGGCCCATTATCAACCAAAGTATTAACAAAATGAACTGTACATCCAGAAATTTTTACACCCGTATCTATGGCTTGTTTTTGAGCACGTAATCCTTTAAATGAAGGAAGTAGAGAGGGATGAATATTTAAAATACGATTTTTATACATATTAACTATAAATGGTCCAAGTATTTGCATAAATCCTGCCAAACAAATTAGTCCATTATTAGGAAATACTTCATATGTTTTTAAGGTGTAGATTAGTCTTTTATCAAATTCCTCAGTTGTAATGTGTTTATTCAAAATTATTTCAGTAGAAACGTGAAATCGATTTTTTGCAATTTGTAATCCAATAGAATCTTCTCTGTTTGAAATTACTACTATTTTATCTACATTTATAATCTCTCCGTCTTCAATAGCATTTAATATAGCACTCATGTTAGTACCTCTACCTGTAATTAGTATAGCCAAATTTATCAATAAATCAAAAACACAATGCTCAAAATTAATAGTTTGTTACCATCCATATTTCATCTAAAGAAAAAGAGAAAATAATTA
>JBBRRG010000003.1:0-22239 GCA_038200895.1 Candidatus Nitrosocosmicus sp.
GCCTAGTTTTTTTATTCTCTTACTCCAGATTATTCTGTATTTTATATACCAAGATACTATGATTATTATACCTATTATTATTCCATATAGCGAATAGACATATAGATTTGTAATAAGAAAACAATACTGCACAAGTTTAAATGATTCTATTTTTTTTTCTTTATCCCTCTTATTTTGATTTACTATCTGCTGCTGCTGCTGCTGCTGCTGCTGCTGCTGCTGCTGCTGCTGCTGCTGCTGCTGGCTAGTTTTATTAATTTTTTGTTCGTTTGCCGATGAATTTATTTTGGTTATACAATTACTTCCTTCAATATTTAATATGGTGGCAAAAATAGAACATGTAAATATCAGTAATGTTGAAGCTTTTAAATAGTTGTTTTTTTTTATAGCATAATAAATACGCCAAAACAATTACATTTCTACAATAGTTAATTACACATGGTTATATGCTTTATTCTTTCATATTTGATTATCAATTAATTCTTTTGAAATTATTTTAATAAGATTAGAATAATAGTTTAATATTTAAATAAATTTTATAGATTTAGAAAAACTTTTGCTACGGTTGTATTTTGAGTACTTGATATATCCACCTTTACTTTACCCAGGTTTTCAAATACTAATATCAAAAATTCTTTGATAAATAATGACCAATTTTCACCTAATTTGTGCTGAATTACATAAATATGTTTTCCGTCATCGTCAATTCTGTGATCTGAATTTATTCCAACTACTTTCATATATTGCTCTAAAACCTCCAAAACGGTTAACAAGTTATAGTTTTTTTTTATTAACAATACAGAGTCCTTTAAGAAAATAAAAGCTATTTGTGAAAGTTCTTTCATCAGCAAATTTCTAAATATAATTACATCATCAATTCCATTTTCCTTTCCGATTTTCATTACCTCGTCCATCATACTTGATAACAATATTTTAGGAATGGGCAGCATACCCATTTTATTCTCATATCTTTCCCAATTTGAGTATCTGCGCAATATTTGATTTATGAGGACATTTAATGATGTTTCTCTATATTCTGCCTCGGTTTGTAGTTCTTCGATTGTAGAGCTTTCCAATCTGAATGTAATACTTCTTGTTTTGCCTGCTTTATTGATGGTATTTTCATTATCGTCTTCTTTTTTCATAATGATTCTTTTCCCAATTTTTTATTTAACCCGTTGTTTGTTTTAAAAAAAAATAATGATTTTTTCATGTCTTTAAACTCCATTATGACATTTAAATAACTATCAAGATTAGTGATAATGACTTTTAATATGTAGGTGCATTGCTGATTCTGTAAATTTCTTTAAATTGTTTTCATCGCTAAAAAATATATCTGAACTGCCATGAAATAATAACTTTTTATAAATACAAGCTACCTTGTTTGATAATAAATTAACTGCATCCAGATCATGCGAAGACCAAATTATAGTTATATATTTTTCTTTGTTTAATTTTGTTAATAGTTTATAAAACAATTTTAAAATATTTGCATCGATGGCTGTAGCCGGCTCATCTAATATTAAAAGTTCTGGTTCATGGATCAATGCCTTTGTTATCATAACCCTTTGCTGCTGACCACCTGAAAGATCGCCTATTCTTTTATCTAAATATTCTGATATACCTGTTAATTCTAACAGGTTTTCCATTTTTTCATTACTAATTTGTTTTCCTATGGTACCTAGCTGTATTATTTCTTTTACTGTTGCGGGAAATCTGGGATCAAAGTTATTTGATTGAGGGATGTAACCAATTTTTTTATAGATATCTTTGGATTTTTTTTTTATATCCATGTTAAATAATTTTATTGTTCCCGAATAATCTTTATTCAATCCTAACATACATTTAAAGAGTGTTGTTTTTCCTGCCCCATTGGGTCCTATTATCCCTAAAAAATCCCCTTTCTTAATTTCAAATGAAACATCTTCTAAAATAATGTCTGAGTTGTTTCTCAAATTCAAGTTTTTTACGATTACTATTTTATCATTATTTTCATCTATTACGGACATTATTTAATATTCAGATTACATCCATAACTATCTTTTATATTTTTTTAAAAAATTTAATTAATTAATTAATGTTTCATGATATCTTTATCATTGCATTTTCAAAAGCATTTTGTTTAAATGTACATATAAATATCAAATAGTACCATATCTCATAATGAATCCTTTGTTGTTGTTGTTATTTGATAAAAAAAATATCATATTTTTTTTTATTTTTATTTTGTTATCCAATACAGTTACAAATTCCTTTAATATTTATGGCCAAAATTCAAAACAACAACTGGTTCCTGGACTATTTGGTAATAACAGCCGCAATTCCTTATTAAATGATGCATTTAGCAAAGTAAAAGATTCGGTTGTACAAATCACTACAGAATACAAACCATCTGACATCTCCAATCAATTGTCTGATACGGGCAGTAGCAATAGTGCTAATTCAATACCCGTAAAATATGGCTCTGGATTTGTATATGATAGAACAGGTAACATTATAACAAATTCACATGTTGTCGATTCTGCTATTAATATTGTAGTCACATTCAACGATGGGAATTCATATCCAGCAAAATTAGTTGGAACTGATCCATATGGGGATGTAGCAGTAATCAAATTAGTCCAACCAATAGATGAAAATCTGGTGCCTGTGGTATTTTCTAATTCTACAAATTTAAAGGTGGGTGATCCAGTACTTGCTATTGGAAATCCTTATGGTTTAGATAATACGTTAACTTTTGGAATTGTAAGCCAAATGGGTAGGCTTTTGCCTAATTCAGATTCAGGATACTCTATCCCTAATGTAATTCAAACAGATGCAGCAATAAATCCGGGGAATTCTGGTGGCCCTCTAATTGATTTAAGTGGGGATGTTGTAGGTATGAATACCGCCATATTCTCAAATACCGGAGCTTATACTGGTGTTGGTTTTGCAATTCCTTCATACGATATTCTGAGGGTAATTCCATCATTAATAAAAAGTGGAACGTATCAGCACCCTTGGCTTGGAATTTCTGGTAGTAAACTCACTCCCAATTTAACTGAACTCTTTGGTCTTCAACAAAATTATAAAGGTGTTCTTATTGACAATGTTGTAAAAAATGGACCTGCCGATAAAGCAGGATTGAGAGGATTAATAATACAGGTTGATATGGATGGCCGACAACGGATTATTGATAAAGATATTTTAATTGGGGTAGATAATACATCTGTTTCAAGAATTGATGACGTTGTATCTTATTTGGATTTAAACAAAAAAGTTGGCGATGAACTAAAATTAACTGTTAATAGAAATGGACAGATATTAAATTTATCAGCAATATTAACACCTAGACCTACAATATCTTTACCCGATACAACTTCTTCTCAATTACCGTCCTCTCCAAATAACAATCCTTATACTCCTTTTCCCAACTTACCGCGATTGCCTCAGCTACCAGATTTCAAATTGCCTCAGCTACCAGATTTCAAATTGCCTCAGCTACCAGATTTCAAATTGCCAGGATAAATAATTTTTCTATTTTTTTTAATTTTCTTGTTTTATTTTTCTGATTGTCACACTGCTATTATTATCAATATTACTATTATTCCATCTGATCCTTCATACCTTATCTATAGATCTTCTAGTCCTTCCTTTTTCCTTTAAATCTTTAGATTATTTCAAAATGGATAGGAAAATAAATATATATTTTTTAATTATTATTTGGATAATAGATTAGCATGAAAGATTATGCTTTAGATGAAATGGATTTACTTACATATAACAATTCAAATTCCCTTGTATTGTTTTATGCTGATTGGTGTCATTATTGTAGTCGATTTAAACCAATTTTTGAAGAAACTATGAAAAAAATAAACCCTAAAATTTTGGTTGGAGGTGTAAAAATTAATGATGACGATAATCCTCTCTGGGATAAATATGATATTAATGCTGTACCTACCTTAATCGCTTTTTCAAATAATTCCATTAAAAGTAGAAGGGATGCAAAAAAGGGTGTAGGTTTAACTAGCTCTGATTTGCAATCAATCTTATCAGATATCAATGACAATGATGACATTACAAAATCTAATCAAAAATGATGGTGTAATAATTTTCCAATTCAATATCCTAGTAGTTTTTACATTTATTGATGATGATAATGATGATGGTTGTATGGTAATGGTGAAATAAAATAATGCATGAATTAAAAAGATATTTATCTTTAAAAAATAAAATTAAAGAGACAAGAACTTTAGCACTAATTGGAATAGCTGAAGCCGGCTCTGGTCACCCTGGAGCTTCTTTTTCTGCTGCCGAGATCATGGGATCACTTTATTTTCAAATTATGCAGTTTGATATTGCCAACCCTTTCCTCCAAAGCCGTGATTATTTTATAAATTCTAAAGCTCATTCAGCTCCTGGTTATTATGCTGTATTATCTATTGCTGGTTCATTTCCAAAAGAAGAAATAATGACATTAAGGAAATTGAATTCTAGACTGCAGGGTCACCCTGTTAGATATAGTGACTCTCAGAAGCATCACAGTGTTCCTGGAATAGAATATTCCGGAGGTTCTGAAGGGATAGGATTATCAATTTCTGTTGGCATTGGGCTTGCTAACAAACTTGATAATAAAAATAATATGGTTTATTGTTTATTGGGAGATGGTGAAATAAATGAAGGCCAGATATGGGAAGCGGCAATGTCTGCTGCAAAGTTTAAACTAGATAACATAGTTGCAATATTGGATAGGAATAAGATCCAACAAGATGGGTTTAGTGACGATATTATGCCTCTAGACCCGGTGAAAGAAAAATGGTTATCTTTTAATTGGAATGTAGTTGAAGTAAATGGTCATAAAGTAGAACAAATAATCGATGCCCTTAAAACAAGATCTATGGGAAAACCCAAAATCATAATAGCTAATACCGTAAAAGGAAATGGAATTAAACACATGGCAAATAATCCTCTATGGCATGGTAGGGCCCCATCTAAAAAACATCTTCCCCTTTTGATAAAGGAGATTGAAGGCGAATACATGATTTCACCTTCTATTATAGCAGGAGATAGGGATAAAGAAAGTTTTGAATCCAAAATCGAAACAGTTGAAAAATTCGGTGCTGATATGATTCATCTTGATGTTATGGATGGAAAATTTGTGCCAAATTCAACTTTTTTTTATGATACTATAAAAAATCTTCGTGGAATAAGCAAATTACCATTTGATACGCACCTTATGATAAATAACCCACATGAGGTTATAGATTCATATATTGATGCAGGATGTGATATAATCACAACGCATGTTGAAGCGTTTGATGATGAGAAAGAATTTGAAAAAATAAATGATAGAATACTCTCTAGCGGTGTTAGTCCTGGTTTAGCAATTAATCCAGGTACAGAATTACCAAAATGGATATATAAATATCTTGATCGTTTAGACGTAATAATAATAATGTCCGTTAATCCTGGCTTTGCAGGACAAAAATTTATTCCATCGGTTCTACCTAAAATGAAAAGCTTGATTCCTGATCTTAGAAGAAATGGATATGGTGGATATTTTGAGGCTGACGGCGGTATCGATTTGTCAACAATATCTTCCTGTTTTGAAGCAGGTTGCAGAATTTTTGTTATGGGTAATGCTATTTTTGGCTCTGATAGTATTGTTGAAGCAATTAAAAATACAAGATTTTTATTAAATTCTACACTTGAAAAGGAATTACTGATAGAATCAGAATCTTTTGACATAAAAGAAGATTGGATAAAAAATAGAAAGGATATTCTAAATCGATTTAATGTGATCAAAGAAATATGTTAGGAACAACAACAAAAACAACAGAAATAATCATTAAAACTATCTTAGAAAATATTATAATAAACGGGGTTAAAAAATAATGTCATCGTCATCTTTTTCTTTGAGTAATAGTGTACGAATTTCAGAAATGCGCTCTGCATACGGAGAAACATTGGTTAATTTGGGCACTGAATATTCTAACGTTGTTTGTGTAGGTGGGGACACTACTGATTCATTAAAAACAAAAACATTTGGAGAGAAGTTTCCAGATAGACTTTATAATGTCGGAATTGCTGAAGCTAATTTGGTTTCGATAGCTGCAGGTTTAGCGATAGCAGGAAAAATTTCATTTGCAAGTACTTATGCTGCATTTATTCCTGGTCGATGTTTGGATCAAATCAGAAATGCAATTTGCTATCCAAACCTAAATGTAAAAATTGTAGTTTCTCACGCAGGATTGTCAGTAGGACCGGATGGTGCTACTCATCAACAAATAGAAGATATTTCTGTAATGAAGTCTCTTCCTAATATGAGAGTTTTAGTCCCTTCTGATTCTATTGCAACTAAAAAATTAATACGACAAATAGCGCATATTCCTGGACCGTTTTATGTAAGGCTGGCTCGACCTTCAACACAAGAAATCTATACTCCTGATTCTGAATTTCAGATAGGTAAGGGGAATATAATTAGCGATGGAAACGATGCAAGTTTATTTTCATGCGGTACAATGGTATCTGCCTGCACCAATGCTAAAAATATTCTAAAAAAAGAACATGGTATATCTTGCAGAGTTATTGATATGTATTCCATAAAGCCAATTGATAAAGATTTGATTCATAAATGTGTTAAAGAAGCAGGAGGTATAGTTTCAATAGAAGAGCATAGCATCATTGGCGGATTAGGTTCTTCTATATCGGATGTTACCTCTGAATATTGTCCAACTTTTGTTAAAAAATTAGGTATACGTGATATGTTTGGCGAGTCGGCAAGGGATGATGAAATAGACCAGTTATTTGATAAGTATGGTCTATCTTCAAAAGAAATAGTAAAGAATGTGATTGAATTAAAAAAAAGTGATAGAAAATGAAAATATTTTTAGATACTGCTAATATTGACTCGATAAAAAAATATCTAGAACTTGGAGTAGTGGATGGCATTACTACAAATCCAAGTCTTATCCTCAAAGAAAATAGTGGTGATCCAATAGATATAATGAAAAAGATTGTCAAACTTGTAGACGGCCCGGTAAGTTTGGAGATAGTTGCAACGGAGTTTGAGGAAATAATGGAGGAGTCGTTAAAACTAGCCAATTATGGTGATAATGTGGTAGTTAAAATTCCTATGAGCAGCGGTGGCTTGAAGGCTATTCATATGTTGACTAAAAAAAATATTAAAACCAATGTGACACTAATTTTTTCTGCCAATCAAGCATTACTTGCTGCAAAAGCTGGGGCGACCTATGTTAGCCCATTTATTGGTAGACTGGACGATATAGGTCAAGATGGATTAACCTTGATTAGTGATATAGTACAAATTTTTGCAAATTATGATATATCCACACAAGTGCTTGTTGCCAGTGTTCGTCATCCCATCCATGTAATTGAATCTGCCAAGCTAGGTGCAGATGTCGTTACTTTACCCCCTGAAATACTTCAAAAAATGATTCATCACACGTTGACTGATAAGGGCTTGGATACTTTTCTGGGAGATTGGGAAAAACTAAAAAAAGCAAATCCAAATTTACAATTTTAAATTATTTTCTTATTATTATTGTATATCTATTTTAGTATATGATTTATTTATATTGTATACATAAATAGTGATATTTTCGATTCTGTACACCCTGCGTCTGAAAATAGACATCTAACATAAAATAATGATTACTATGGAAGATATGCATCATTATATTTGATATTTTGATGTGCATCAGAAGACACCATTTAATCTTCAATTCCATCTCTATACGGGGAGAAGTTAGCAGCAGCAGTGTACCTCACCTAAACCATGCAATTTTTATCGATGCTTGCCACTGGATTGTATTTTTTTTATGATGGTGGCCCGGTAGAGGAGGATTATCATGGAATTATTTATAAATTTCTCCTTTTAGCTTTCTGTTATTTTAATATCAAATAATATCTTTGAAATATCAGATAACAAACCAGTATATATATATAAATGCCATACAAACTTTAAATTTTACAATTTTATATTATTTTTATGGATAACATAGACGAACGGTTCAGGCAATCAAACATGTCTGATCTAGGTCGGGTGTCAGAGCACATATCCCAAACTACAAACAATGACATTTTAAAAGAAATCCAAACTACAAATGAATCTCTAAATACAAATTAGATAAAATGGATGAAATCTTATTTACTTGAAAGGAAACATTACAATTTCTTAATACAAGAGTTAATTTTTTTTATCAAACTAATTTGTAACTATTATATTGATTTAATTAGATGGAAAGTCGACAGCCCTATTTTCATTCAAAATTAATCAAATAAATAATCATTCTAGGGTCAATAAGCCAAGTACCTTTTTTGGTAAATCTTGTAGTCTTTTTTTAGATAATGACAATGTTTTTTCATAGTTCAGGTATTTTAGGTTATATCCAATACCTATTGCATCATTTATATCCACTCCTAAACCAATTGCAATCATTCTTATTCCATTTCTTTTATATGATGTTACCGTTTTTCTTACCGCGTCCATATCCGAAGGTTCTCCATCTGTTAGTGTAACAAAAATATCTGGCTTAAAAGAATTAATAGCTGGCTGTAATATTCCATAGACCTCTGCTAATGGAGTTCCACCCAAAGGTTTTATTTTCATCAATCTCTTTGCGTAAATTGATCCCCATCTAACATTTTGAGGTTTTATAATCCAACATTTAATAGCTCTTGATTCAGTGTTAAATGCATACACAGAAAATTTTATACCTAAATATTCTAATCCTTCACAAAGAGCTACTGCTGATTTTTTATATTCGATTTCGTTATCTTCTATACTACTTGAAAGGTCTAACAGAATTGAAATCTTGATATTTATCGAAATCTTTTTATCATTTATGAAAACTTTTTGATGTCTTTCAATATAATGTTCAACTTCTAATTCTTCACCTTGGTAATCATAATTTTCTTTCCATCCTGATTTCCATTCTTTCAATGCTGTTTTTACTTTATTAATTAAATTATAGTCATAAATCTTGCTTTCGTCAATATATATATTATTGTCAGGTATTGTAATCGAAAGATTTTCTATAGATTCGAAACCTTTATTATCATTTTTTTTACTTTCTTTGATAAGCGCCCTGAATTCTTCTTTAATGTCTTTACCTTGTTCTATATCTCTTTCTAATTTTTCTATTTCTATTTCTTTCTCGCTTTTTAATTTAACAATCTTTTCTATTTGGTTTATTACTTCCTCATGGCTCATAGAGAGACCGAATTTGTTTTTAGGCATGAGAAGAGGAATAGGAGGTATTGACATTAGTGAATCTATTTGAAGTATCTTTATTATTTGTCTTGCCTCACTTTCAAGCCATTTTTGATCTGCAGTTGGATCCATATGTTTATGGTCTTTTTTATAATTTTTAACATATTCTTTAATCGTATTTTTTGCATATTCTGAGGCTTTCATTACTCTTTCACTTTCGCCACCAAAAATTTCGCCCTTAAAAAATCCTGTTAAAAAAAACTGGGAGAAAGCTTCAATTATTTTAGTTTTTCCATGGAGAGAATTTAGTAGTGGTTTGTTATTTCCTGATAAAACTTCGAAATATATTATTTCTTTGATCATGCCCTTCCATTCATCTAGACCCAATATTTCAACTCTCTTTGTTTCTAGTATGTTAAAAATATATCCAAATGCTATATCGGTATCATAAATTTTGAATGAATATTTTAATCTCATGGATTCATACCATAATAGCGTTCTCCATTGACGATACTTTTGGAATGTATTGCCATAAAAATATTCTAATTCAGGTAAAGTTATTTTCCTTTTTTCTATATTTGTAGATGTTTTTCTTTGCCTTGAGATGATGACTGTTACATTATTAATGTTTGACCATCTTCTTGCTAAAAAAGTAGATATTTCTATTAAAACATCGTTTCTTATAGATAAATCTTCGATGTCAATATCATATTCTTTTATGGTGGGTTTTATCTGATTGTTTTTTTTTATAATATCCTCTTTTTCTTCATTTTCTTTTCTTCCTTTTCCTTTTATGTTCCAGAAAATTGACAATTTGTTTGGTCAAACCCGATTAGATAAAAATTGAAGTTATAATGTCCATCACTTTTCTATATTCTATTTCTCCCCACTGGTGATATACATTTGCAAAAACTATTTCTGCGGCATATTTTGAATCTGTGTTATTGATGATAAGTTTTGAAAATGCTATTGTTTCTCTTATACTAGGGCTGTAAAAAAGTTCCTCTAGTGATGCTGCTCTTCTTAAATTATTAGCTAATTTTATTGCACTTCTAACTATCTCTTCTTCAGTATAGTTTAAACTTACATGTTTTTTTATTATTTCTAATTCTGTATCCTCTGGAGGATAGTCTAACATTATTCTAATTGGAAACCTGCTTATTATTTGAGGGGGTAATTCTTTTGTTCCTACGTGGGATAAAGGGTTTATAGTTCCAATTGAAAACCAGCCTTCTTTTGCCATTATTGTTTGACCTTCTGATTCTTTCAAAACTATTTGTCTTCTGTCATCCAGAGCCTCGTCTAATCTGAGTAATACATCTGGTTCTGCTGCATTAAGCTCATCTAAATATAATAAATTGCCTTCAGTCATCGAGCGAACCAAGATTCCATTAACAAAATTTATTTGACCATTATCAATTGTATTTGTTCCAATCAAATGTGATTCTCTTGTTCTAAGGCTAAAATTGACTGAAAATAGTTCTTTATTTATTGAATCAGCAAATTTCCTTACCAGAGTAGTTTTGCCAGTACCTTTAGGCCCAATAATTAAAACAAATAGATCAAGTCGGTATGCTTTATCCAATATACCAAGAGCATTATTCCAATCTAAATATTCGATAATATTTTTATTTGTATCTCTTGTACTGTTGTTGTTATTGCTGCTGCTGTTGTTGTTGTTATTGCTGCTAATATTGGTATTGGCGGTGGCTGCTGCTGATGCAGATATCAATTTAACATTTCTCGCCACTTTATCTAATTAAAATATATCGCATTTCTTGGAATAATTGCCAAAACTTTGGTGACCACTTTTTACATTCAGAAATTACAGACGC
This sequence comes from Candidatus Nitrosocosmicus sp., assembly GCA_038200895.1. GTDB lineage: Archaea > Thermoproteota > Nitrososphaeria > Nitrososphaerales > Nitrososphaeraceae > Nitrosocosmicus. The sequence goes on from JBBRRG010000003.1 coordinate 11,050, forward strand.
AGTCTACCATTTGCATTAATTATGGCTAGAAATTCGTTTTTTGTATTTATATTTTCCTTGAATAATCCTGCTACTGCGGATGTAGTAAATTCTGCCGTACTAGATTGGGTTCCCCTTGCAAATACGCATGTGTGTATAGCTTTTATAACAACTCCTATTCCTTTTGGCTCTAATCTGTTGATGATCTCTTCAAGAATTTGATATGTTAATCTCTCTTGTAATTGAGGTTTTGAGGAGACTTTATCAATAAGTCGTTGAAATTTAGAAAGACCAAAAATTTTTTTATCTGGGATATATCCTATAGCAACTTCGCCAAAAAAAGGAAGTAAATGATGTTCACAAAAAGAAAATAAACGTAGATGATTTCCTATTATCATATCATCATGTTCTGCTTTAAAAGTGGTAAATTTATCATAAGATCTTTTTCGTAAAAGCTCATCTCCAAAATACTGTAATCTTCTGCTAGTTTCCTTATCATATTTGTTATCGATGCCACCAATTAATTTATAATATCCCTTAATTGTATTATCAAATTCAACTGACTTGTCATCATAATCACTTTTAGCTAATTTCTTTTTATCACTAGTATCTTTTACAACCATTTTAAATCTATTTTGTATAGATTTTACTATAAAATGATCAATTAAAAATACTTATTGTTGAATATTTGTTAATCTTCTTTTTCTTTATTTACTTGAAATTAAACCTGTATTATAATTAATATTAGCATGTCCATCTGTCAACAAATTATCAGTCTATTATTTAATTAAAAGATAGTACCATGTTTTAAAAGATATTCAACTGTAAATTCATATAACAATTTTAAATGGTTAATAGAGATTATTTATATTTTAAATAATATAAAACTTTTGAGCATTTTGATCAAATTAAAAATATTTGAAAGTCATAGGAAATTTTTTTTTACAAATAGCATTTATAATACAAATAAATTGACATAAATCTTAATTTTTATGTGGTTTTTTATTTTAGTTGCGACAAAAGTGAAGATTTGAAAAAATGTGCATCTCTTATCAACAGTGGTTCAATTATCATTTTTCCAACAGATACTGTATATGGTATTGGATGTGATCCATTAAATGATGATTCTGTTCTAAAACTTTTCAAAATAAAAAATCGACCCCTAGATAAACATCTACCTATTTTGACAGATGATATTTTGCATTTATCACATCTAGTTGAAGTTACAGAAAAAGCAAAGATACTAATTAATCGTTTTTGGCCAGGCCCTTTAACAATAATATTAAAAATAAAAAAAAATAGTTCTTTGACCTCTAGATATGCTTTTGATAATACCATTGCAGTTAGAATTCCTGCCAATAAGTGTACTACTAATTTGATACAACTAACAAAGAACAAATTATTGGTGGGAACAAGCGCTAATTTATCTAAACATTCTCCTCTTACTAACCTTAAAAATCTTAACACCTCTAATTTGCAGGGTTATGATGCAGTGATTGATGAAGGAGGAGAGTCAAGAGAGACAAGAGAAGAAGAAATAGTAGGTAAAGGAGCACCAGCAGGTAGGCCGCAATCAGGAGAACAAACATCTCTAGAATCCCGTAATTCATCATATGTTTCTACTATTGTTGATCTTGTAGAAATTAATAATCTAAAAATAATAAGAGAGGGCATAATTTCAAAAGAAAAGATTTTTGAAACATTAAATGAAAAAGATAAAAAGTGATGGTATTTGGAATTTAATTTTATCGCAACAACATTTAGGTATAAAGAAGAGGATCTTATAGATGAATTAAGAGAACTATTTTATGAATTTGGAGATTTGTCTACAAATATTCGTACAACAAATATAGATGGCCTTATTGTAGGACATTGTTTGAGGAATCCTATAGAATTTATATTTTTTATAAGACAAAAATTAAGTGATGTCCCTTGGGAAATAAGGTATTTACTAAGGTTCATTCCAATTGAAAAGGTCGTATTAACTGATATTTTGGAAATAAAAGATGTTTCTATAGAATTAATGAAAAAAATACCATCTGATGGATCTTTGAAGATACAGATTGAAAAAAGACATACCAATTTGAAACAAATGGATATTATAAACGAAATTGCTCCTTTTATATCAACAAAGGTGGATTTAACAAATCCATCATGGATTCTTCTAATAGAGATAATAGGAAAATATACTGGAATTTCTGTTATTAAAAACGAAATTTTATTTAGCTCCATGATTGAAAAACGAACTTTAGAATAGCTATACCTATTTCATTTGTACTTTAATTTAAAAGATTTCCATTATTTCAAAACTATTGCAGATCTCTCAATAAGAAAATTTTGAAATTTTAAATCATCCTTTATGATGAATGAATTACCTAAATCTTTTAGGTCTTTTTTGAAAAAAAGTCTAAGTATATGCAATTTTTTAGCCTCAGAGGTTTGAATTAAAGAATTTGGGATATCTTCTTCTCCATAGTTTTTTAGATCAATATATGCTTTTTTGATATTTGATAAACTTTTGGAGAATAAAATGCATATGAAGTCGTTCGTTTTATTATCGCTTAACAATTGAAATGCATATGAAATTTGATTGGTATAACAAATTCTTAACAAGAATTCGACATCAAAATTTTTTATTTCTCGTTTCTCGTTTCTCTTTATCTCCTCATTAATTATTTTCAGAATGCCAAAAATATGTTCTATTCCAAAGACAATATTTGCATTTACAATCACAATGTTAATATCTTTATGAATAGACTTGAGATTATCATATAATTTTTTTATATCGTTATCTAAAAGAAAAAATCCCTTAATCAATATATTTAATTCCTCATACTGATATATGTCTTTGAGATATTCTACTTTCTTTTCTTCTCCATTGTCTGCTTTATCCAATTATTAAATGATTATCTATTTCAATTTTTATTTTTAACGCAAAAACTCATTATCAGGATGATCTTCAGATTATATATCTTGAAAAGTAATGGATTGGGAAATACTTATTGGAACGAAGTTATTAATGTATTGAGAAATATTATTCCTGTCTATGACAAAGTAAATAGTGTAGTTTCCTTAGGTAAAGATAATAATTTTAGAAAAGAAGGTATATTAAAAAGCGTTCACTCTGGAAATTTTATTCTTGATGCTGGCTCAGGTTTTGGGAATATGTCAAAAACGGTGTTAGATAATGTTTCTATTGATGTAACTATTGTATTTTATGATCCTATATATGAGATGTTAAATAAAGTCAAAGATAATATTAATATCTTCATTCATCCTTTTAGTTTTTTTTTATGCAGTGGAGTTTTTGAAAAAATACCTTTTAAAAGTAATACATTTGATGTTGTTTTATGTGGATATTCGCTCAGAGATGCCATAAAATTGGATGTCGCAATTGACGAATTGCATCGAGTTCTAAAGAAAGATGGTAGATTGGTAATTGTGGATTTAGGAAAACCTGATAATTTTATATCTAGAATTCTTGTATCTTTTTATTTAAAATATTTCTTGGCAATATTGGCTTTTTCAGTCGCAGGGAAAAGGGGAATTCCTTTTAAAACACTTTATGGTACTTTTTTAAGATGGCCTAAAAACCTAGTTCTAGATAATATGTTATCAAAAAGTTTTTCTAAAGTGATATTTCAGAAAAAATTACTAGGTGGTGCAATTGTTGTTGTTGCTTACAAATAAATCTAATCTTTTTGATTTGATTTATTTGATATAATCCCACCCAAGCAATCTTTTTTAAAACAAAAAAAAACATTATCATTAATGAACATTTGTTATTTATATTAAAGAAAATTAAGGAAAATTTTTAAATCTTATCCTTCAAACAGTTTTTATTGACATATCAAAATAATGTAAAATCTATACTTGAAGATGCTTTTAAGAATAATACACAGGTAATTACAGAAGAAATAGCAAAAAATATTTTGACGGCATATGATATTAAAGTACCGCGTTTTGCTCTAGTCCATGACGTTGAAAATGCTATAAAAGAAGCCAATTCTATCGGTTACCCTCTTGTTGCTAAAATAGTATCTCCACAAATTCTTCATAAAACGGATGTTGGAGGTGTTAAAATCGACCTTAAAAATGACGAGGATATTAAAACTGCATTTAATGATATGTATGTACGACTTTCAAAAGAATATGATATTAAAGGTGTATTGCTTGAAAAAATGGTTCCAAAAGGAGTGGAAATGATTGTGGGTTTACAAAATGACCCCCAATTTGGACCTGTAATAATGGCAGGTCTTGGAGGTATTTTTACCGAACTTTTCAAAGATGTTTCTTTTAGAATTCTTCCAATTACACAGGGTGATGCTTTGGAAATGATAGAAGAGTTACAAGGTAAAATGTTGCTCAAAGGTTACAGGGGTTCTCAACCCATCGATTTGGATATTCTATGTAAAGCCCTTGTTAATATTGGAAAATTGGGATTTGATATTTCTCCTTATTATGAAAGCATTGATTTTAATCCTATTATTGTATATTCTGATAGTTATTACGTTGCCGACGCAAAGATCTTACTAAATGACAATCCAAAATATGATGTTATATCTGATGCAGAGCCCAATGCTACACATATGGATTTATTCTTTAATGCCAAATCTATTGCATTAATTGGTGCTTCCCCAGAAGTTGGTAAAGTTGGTAATTCTGTGTTAGAATCATTGGTTAAACATGATTATAAAGGAAAAGTTTTTCCTGTAAATGCAAAAGGGTATGCAGAAATAATGGGTTTGAAAGCATATAAAAGCCTGGATGAAATCTCTTACCCAATTGATGTAGTAGTAATTACTGTTGACCTAAAATTTGTTCCAGACTTGATGAAAATATGTGGACAAAAGGGTATTCATAATGTCGTTATAATTTCAGGCGGAGGCAAAGAATTAGGAGGTGAAAGAGCAGAAATAGAACAGCAAATCAAAGATTTTTCTGCCAAATTAAATATACGGATAATTGGACCTAATTGTATTGGTATGTTCAATGGGGAAAACCGACTTGATTGTGCATTTCAAGGTCATGAAAGAATGCTCAGACCTAAAAATGGAAATGTTGCATTTCTCTCTCAGAGTGGTACTATAGGCATTGCATTTATGGAACACTCATCGCCATTTGGAATGAGTAAAATGATTTCTTATGGTAATCGTTCTGATGTTGATGAGGCAGATATGATATGGTATTTATCTGAGGATCCTCAAACAAAAGTTATCGGCCTATATGTTGAAGGACTTGGAGATGGAAGAAAATTTGTTAATACTGCTAAAAAAGTAATATCAGATAGGAAAAAACCAATTGTAGTATTTAAAAATGGAAGAACTAGTAGAGGTGCAAAACAGGCTGCCTCTCATACGGGTTCATTGGGTGGAACATATACTGTTGTTAAAGGAGCATTTTCTCAAAGCGGTATTATCTCTGTAAATAGTTATGATGAGTTAGTTGCTTCATTAAAATCTCTGTCATGGCAACCCGTACCTAAAGGAAACAGAGTAGCGATGGTTACAAATGGTGCAGGACCCATAATTGCTGCTATAGATCAATTTGAAAGACTTGGCCTAGAGTTAGCCAATCTTGGTGATCAAAGTGTATCTTCCTTCAAATCTCATTATCCTCCTACTTATGTTATAGGTAACCCTTGTGATGTTACAGGCTCAGCAAATGCTGCAGATTACAAGTTTGCAATACAAACTTTTATGGATGATCCACATGTGGATATTGTAATGCCTTGGTTTGTATTTCAAGACGATCCTCTTGAGGAAAATATTATAGATATTCTTTCAGAATTTAATAAGCAAAGAAAAAAACCCATATTAATAGGTGCATTAGGTGGTCCATTTACACAAAAGATGGCTAATAAATTAGAAGAAAATCAAATTCCTGTTTATCAATCTGTGAATACCTGGACAACAGCAGCTGGCGTCTTGGCTAAATGGTCTTTATTATCTGGCAAATAATTAATTATTTTTTTTCGGATGTTTTTTATTTTTTATCCATTGGAAAAACTTAATAGAGTTGATTGCATATTATATCTATAATGGAAAGTGCACAACAAACTCAAGTCGTCGATGTGACTTCAAAAGCTGCGGAAAAGGTTATGGAATTTATGAAACAAGAAGGCAAAGACAATCTCTATTTACGAGTATATGTTACAGGAGGAGGCTGCTCTGGACTCTCTTATGGAATGGGATTTGAAGAAAATCCTGATGAGGATGATAAGGTTTTAGAACAAAATGGTGTTAAAATTTTAGTTGATAACTATAGTCAAAAATATCTCAAAGGAGCAAATGTTGACTATATTGAAAGTTTGATGGGTTCCGGATTTAAAATATCAAATCCGAATGTAACAAAAAGTTGTTCTTGTGGTCATTCATTTTCCACAGAATAATTTTTTAAATCAATCGCTTATTTTTAAGAATTTCAATAATCACTATTTTTAATATATGTATGATGGTGATAATAAAAAATAAAAGTTTATACTGTATTATTTAAGGCCAAATTCCTCTAATTTTTATGGCTTTTGCCACTCTTCTAACGGCTGATGCTATACTTGCAGTTCGCATATTTGTATTATATTGTAAATGGGCGTCATAAATATCCCCAAATGCTTTTGTCAATATACTGTCTAATCTTTCGTTAACATAGTTTTCTGTCCAGTATTCTCTTCTCAGATTCTGTAACCATTCAAAATATGATACTGTGACACCTCCGCTATTTGCGAGAACGTCAGGAATTACTAATATTTTATTTTGATAAAGAATGTTGTCTGCTTCTGGAGTTGTAGGGCCGTTTGCTGCTTCTGCAATTATTTTGGTATTTATTTTTGAAGCATTGTCTTTTGTAATTTGATTTTCCAATGCTGCTGGAATTAAAATAGTACATTCGGTTGTTAATAGTTCTTCATTGGTTATTTCTGTTGAACCGTTAAATCCCTTTATTGTTTTATTTTCGGTTTTATATCTCATTAACTCGTCTACTTTAAAACCATTTTTGTTTATTATGGCACCTTTAGTATCGGAAACAGCAATTATTTTGGCACCTTGTTCTTCAACTAATTTAGCTGCATATTGGCCTGCATTACCAAATCCTTGAACCACTACCGCTGCACCATTCATTTGTATGTTTAATTTTTTGACTGCTTCTCTAACAACTATTGATACTCCTCTTCCTGTTGCTTCAGTTCTACCTAATGATCCTCCTATAGGTATAGATTTGCCTGTAATAATTTCAGGCTGATTATAATTTCCTTTTAGAGTAGAATATGTATCCATTATCCATGCCATTTCTTCTCCTCCTGTATACACATCGGGTGCTGGAATATCTGTATATGGACCTATGATGTCTGAAATTGAATATGCATATCTTCTTGTTAATCTTTCCCGTTCGCCTTGAGATAATTCTTTGGGATTACAAATTATCCCTCCTTTTCCTCCGCCAAGGGGTATATCCACAATAGCACATTTCCATGTCATCCACATAGAAAGGGCCATCACCTCTTCAATTGAGACTTGTGGATGGTATCTTATACCACCTTTAAATGGTCCTCTTGCATCATTATGCTGAGATCTAAATCCTGTAAATACCTCTATATGTCCATCGTCCATTTTAACAGGTAAAGAAACGGTAAGTATTCTCTTTGGTTTTGATAGAATTTTGTGAATGCCTGGATCTAATTTAATTAATTTGGCTGTTTCATCTAATTGTTTTAATGCGTTTTGATAAGGATTAGCATCGAAATCATTGCCTGATACGAAATTCGTCATCATAATAACACCAAAAATTTAATATATAAGTCTTGGTCTTGAGAAGATAAAATTATTATATTTATTGCTCTCTTCGTTTAATTAATTTCAAAATAGCAGATGAATTATTATAGATGATACGTTTAATCTTCCTAAAAAATTATTTAAAATATAACCTTTATTAAATCTTGTGCAAAGATTAGAATACGTTTCTTTATTTAATATTAAATATTTATTAGGCATTTCCTTTTTTCCTATTACCTCTAACTATTACAGTTATTTTAAATTAAATTTAGTATGGGATAAAAAATATTTATTATTGTTAATTAAAATATTTATGGTTAATATACTAATTTTAATAACCTGTAATTATTATACCAGGCTTTAAAATGATACTATTTTCTAGTAGTAAGAAACATATTCTATTTAATGGTTATTACAAATTATCTATCATGAGTTCAAAGAAATCAGAAAAATCTGACAAACCTGAAGATAAAAAAGATAAATCGGCCATGACTGAAATAAATAATATGCAAAAAACAATAAAGACTCTAACAGACAATCTAAATAAGTTGAAAACAAAATTTAAAACTAAAAGCGAAGGTGTAAAAAAAGAATAAATTTTTGGAAAGTAGTAAAACTATCATAACCAAACATTTTATTATTTATTAAAGAATGCCCTATATTTTTATAAAAAAATAGATTAAATAAATATTTGATACAGCTATATTTTTCTTCTGTAAACAAACTAATTAATCATTTTAAAAAAAATATTTGCAATATTATTATAATTCGTACAATAGTAAATCTATATTAATTAATATCAAATATTATTTTTTGAACTTGTTTGGTAAATATCAAATCTATTCTATCATTTAAAGCTTCAAATACTGAAACGCTTGTTGATTTTGAAGAAATCCCGAGATTGGTTGAAATTATGGTAAAAGCTTATTCAAAATCTTTTACAGAGCATAATTTTAGTTTTAGAATTTTGTTACCTCGTTCAAGGGATTCTCAAAGAATTAATAATCAAACTAAAAAAATGGGTTTACAAATTCAAAATGATTTTTTACTGGGAATAAGGAAATTAAAATTAAAACCTAATATTCGTGAATTTAAATATGTTCATGACGAAGAGCACTTTGGATGGTTATTGATTGATCCGTCAATTTATGATGTATTGAATATAAATTAATATTCTTTCTACCATTATCGTTTTATCTTCTTTTTATTGGTTTAAATTTTAGCTTCTTTTTTTTCTTTAACATCATTATTTTTTCTTTCTTCTTCTCCTATTTTTGTTAATTTTATTATTACACCTGATATTATCAGCCCCAAAATATATCCACCTAAAATATCCGAAAAATATTGTTGTAAAAGATATAATTTTGTAATTCCTATTATGATGGGATAAATTATAATAAAACTTTTGGCAAAATAAGGCGACCTTTTATAGACTATTCCTCCTATCACAAAACAAAATGCGGTTGTAGAAGCTAAATGATTTGATGGATAAGAATAATTCTGAGCAAATGGCATAAAGCTGTCTTTTTCTAGAGTAAATTTGGCCGGAAGTTTAACAAGTGATTCAAAAACAGATGTTGTTGGAAGTTGATTTGTTGCAAAAAAAGGTTTTACATAGGTTGTTACTATTGTAATTGCCACTATTGAAATTAATAATATCAATCCAAAACGTCTTGTTTTTTTAATTATTGTTAAAATAAATCCTATAATTATTAGATTTATTGTATCTGAAATGGTTGTTACAACTATAACTAGTAAGTCGCTCTGTGGATTTCTTGGTAAGTTCTTAAAATAATTGAAAATAAAATTATCAATATTTTTTACCAATCCTGTAATGGTGAATACTGTAATTATTGTAAAACATATTAAAAATAATAAAATATATGAATATTTTATATTTAGAAAAGGGTTACGTTCGGTTTTGTTGTTATTATTATTAATGTTTTTTTGATTCATAAATACTATACTTTTAAAATTTTGTATTTTTCAAAGATCAAATTTTTAATTGGAGGCTAATTTTGATTTTTTGATTTTATCATAAAACTTTGGATTCTTCTTTTAATTTTTCAGCAGAATTGGGATCTTTATCTATATAGTATTTGATCATTCCAAGCTTCAATACCTTTAAAGATAATAATGCACATTTTAATCTCGCTGGCCCCAAATTTGTTAAACCAATATTTTCAAGAATTTCATTTTTTGTAATATCTTTTATTGTTGTCAAAGGTTTGTTTGATACCATCTCTGTGAGCATCGAAGCACTGGCTTGGCTTATTGCACATCCTCTTCCATCAAATTTAATATCCTTTATAATGTCGTTTTCGACCTTTAAATCAATGGAAATTTCATCACCACATAAAGGGTTGCTATCGTGTATTCTGACATCCGGTTCTTCTATTTTTCCCTTATTTCTTGGATTCCTATAATGATCCAATATCATTTCTCTATAAATGTCCTCGCTCATACCTTGAATATTCTCCTAACATGATTTAAAGCATCTACAAATATATCAATTTCTTCTTTTGTATTGTAAATATAGATACTTGCTCTTGAAGAAGCAATGATGTCTAATTTTTCCATCAAAACTTGAGCACAGTGATGCCCAGACCTTATTGCAACTCCAAAATCATTTAGGATTGTAGCACAATCATGAGGATGAATTCCTTTGAGATTAAATGTTACTAATCCTCCCCTATCTTTGGTATTTTCAGGACCGTAAATTTTGATATCTTTTATATCTTTAATGCTATCATAAAGGTATTTTACAAGGTCTTTTTCGTGCTCTCTTACATTTTTCATTCCTATCTCCTTCAGATATTCTATCGAAGCATTGAATCCTATTACATCTGCAACGTTGGGTGTTCCACCTTCAAACCTGTATGGTAAATCATTAAAAACGGTTCTATCTTTGTGAACCTCTTTTATCATGTCTCCTCCCGTAATAAATGGCGGCATACATTCTAAAATTTCCTTTTTTACATACAGTATCCCTACTCCTGTTGGACCTAACATTTTATGAGCTGAAAAAGCCAAAAAATCACAATTTGTATCTTGAACATCTGTATGCAAATGAGGGACTGATTGGGCTCCATCTAAAACAACTGGGATATCTTTTTCATGTGATATTTTGATGATATCTTTTACAGGATAAATGGTTCCCAAGACATTTGACATGTGACTTAGAGAAACAAGTTTAGTTTCTTCATCCTCTTTTAAAAAATTTAAAAATGAATCTAAATTTAGATATCCATTATTATCAGTATCTATATAATTTATTTTTGCTCCATGATTATTACATAATATTTGCCATGGAACAATATTGCTATGGTGCTCATAATCCGTTAAAATAATTTTATTCCCCTTCTTGATATTGTTTTTTCCCCAGCTATGTGCAATTAAGTTGATAGATTCTGTGGTATTTCGCGTGAAAATAATCTCTTCA
>JBBRRG010000004.1:0-19515 GCA_038200895.1 Candidatus Nitrosocosmicus sp.
CTATAAATAAGAGCAATTGACAGATTTTTTGACTGGTTTGACCAAATAAATGACGAAAATGACGATTAGAATGACCGTCCATTGTTTTATTTATATATACCTTTTGTCAGGTTTGCATGTAAAAAATGGTAATTTTATATCTGATCAAATCACTAGTGATACATGAATATCTTGATAGTATATCGAGATTAAATATATGAAATAGGATCCATAGACAAGGTTTCAAATATAATTAATAGGAATACCTGATATCGGGAAGTAAGATTTTCCGTTATCGTTAAAAATCTGCAATTTCAATTGGGCATGTTCTCCAAGCATAGAAGATATAATTAATTAAAATTGTGTGACATCAGATGATGGTGATAAAGATACTTATGAATTAGAGATTTGCTTGTCTGATTTTCATCCTTGTATTTACTCTGGTAAAAGATCAATAGTTTGCATAAAAAATAGATAATATAATTAATGAAATAAACTAAATACTATATAAAGTATTGACATTTAAAATCCATATGAAGGTGAGATGCTATCTGCTATCTCTGCCTTGTGTATTGAGTTGGCTCTTCACAATATTGTATTTGATAGTTTTAATATTGAAATATTTTATGTATCCAAAGACAAGAATAATTTATTAACCCAGTTTTTTTTCTGTTATATAATTTAATTTATTATAATATTGAAAATAAATAGAAAATCTCTACTAAATTAGGCGATATTAATTTTTCTTTAAACCTTCAATATCAAAGATAATCAAAACATTTTATATAAATTGAATTTGTAGATTATTTATTTGGGTTTTAGTTCTACAATCAAACCAGCTACCGGTTTTGTACTCATTAACTTTTGGACCTGCGCTTCTAATTGAGGTTCCTTGGCTTTATCAATTATTCTTGCAGTACCTTCTATTCTATTATTTTTTATTTCAATCAAAACATGAGGATCATTAATAATATTCTGAACCCAATGTGCACTTTCCATGGTCTCCGACATAATAAAATATTTATTATCATGTTCTACAAACCAAATTTCTATTCTATGTTGTTGACCTGTCTTCCATCCTTTGGTAGTTAAATAGAAAAACTGTGGATTAGATTGAGATCCCATGTTTTTATACTGTACTTAATGCTATAAGACAATTCCCATTCTCAAAATTTAAGAGTATATCTATTTGCACCTGTTACTGATTTTCTTTTATTTTATCTTGCTTTAATTAATGAAAGAAAATTACAGCAGAAAATATCAAGTTAGTTAAATTGGACAAATTGTTATTTATTATTGTGATATAGAATTAAGACAAAACTAATATTTTCAAAATCCAATATTATATACTGTATTTATGATTTTATATAAATTTTATTTGGTTTATTTTTTACTTTCAATGAAATTATCTTTTTTTTAGTTTATTGCTATAATAAAATAGGTTTAATGATAAAATTCTCTATATCTATTATTTGGATGAGTAGATCTTGTAAAGATGTCCTGTCTGCTTGTTCATGTATTTCCAATTTTCAATATCCGTTTTGACTTCTTTAAACTCTACTTTCAATTTGGGATTTAAATTGCTATATATGTCCTCTCCTATCGTTATTGTGTTTGGATGTGTTAATGAAGTTATTTTTGCAGATTTGTTCATAGAATAGCCAAGAATATCAATGTGTGATCTCTCGTCATGTCCATACTGGATAATTACACTTTCTCCTACATCAATACCAATTTTAACTTGAAGTTCTGGATAATCAAATTGATTTAATATAGGACTAATTCCTTTTTTGATTATGGTTATCATTGATTTTGCACATTCTATTGCTCTATCACAAATAAGGGATTTATTATAGTCTAATGGAAAGAAAGCGATAACTGCATCGCCTACATACTTTAATGTATAACCTCCATGATTATGTACTAGATTAGACATTTCAAAAGAAAACCCTTGAATTATAGTAACCATTTTATCAATAGGTATCATCATGCTCATGTTGGTAGATCCAACTAGATCTGTATACATTATAACAAGAGAAATTTTTGAATTTACATGTCCAAGAAGAAATTCTTGAGCGGGTTTTAAGTTCGATTCAAACTGATAACGCCTTTCCAATGCTCTTGAAAACCTTTCCTGCGTTTTAGCCAAAAATGTTTCTATATCACATGTAGTTACGAACATCGGTTTTTTTATGGATGAGTGTACGCTTTCATCCATTGTCATATTAAAACTTGATTCAGATTTTTTCTTATCTTCCATCTTCTTCTTTGTCTTTTCAAAAGATAGTTTATCGTTCATAGTATGCTCTCTATTTGGCAATGGCGATTCAATTTTAATAGTCACAGGTAAGATTTAAACATCGTCAGTTTGAATTTTATAAATATATACTTCACTATAACAATATCATTAGTCAACTAATATTTAAAAAAAATTAATCCAAATTTTTAAACGAAAAATCAAGATAATATTGCAAAATAACAGAAAATAGACTATAAAATTTAATAATTTGCTATGCTTTAAAATAGATCCCTAAAACGAAATTGAAGTCATAAGTAATTTAAATAGTTTTTCTCCTCTCTTATTAATTATGATACTGCATATATCTGCAATTGTTTTAAAGTCTATTTTATATTGTTACTCTACTTGATTTTTAGTGCATCGATACACAACATCCTTCAATATGCTTTTTTTGATATATATGTTATTAGTTCTCTAACGGTCCTATTTGCGGTGATTAAATTGAATGATTAGTAAAAGAATATTTGTTTACTATCTATGTATTAATACAGCATTAGCATTATGATATCGATGAGGAAATAAATATTAAATATTAGACCCAATTATATTATTACAGTATTAATTAGATGATACATTTGGTAACATATAATTTGCTACTATTGACCCATGATGATGCATCATTGCCCAGCCACTTTTAGATTGCTTGAATATATTTGTAGCTAGTATTCCAGATCTGATTATTTGCTCCTCTATTATACTTTCTATGTTCTCTAAACATACAACAACTACAATATCTTTGAATACTTGTATCTTTGTGTTTGTTATCAGAAACTTTATACTGTTTGTATTTTGAAATATTGTTACCCAACTTTCACGTATTGCCAGCCACCCTGTAATTAAATCCCACCCTGGATGAACACATATAACATCATCACCATGATGCCAAACTTTTTCCATCTTTCCTATCGATAGACTTTGAAATGCCTCATAAAATATATTATTGGCTTCTTCCATTACATCAATTTCGTTTTATATGATAATAATTTTATTATAATAATTACTAATTAATTATTTATTAATATACGAAAATGGAAGATCGTGTGACAACAAATAGGCTACCATAATACTGAGATTAATCTAGTTTTATTTATATGTGATAAACAAATAACTATTCTCTAAATTCCACCGCTTATATAAGATACAGATTATTTGTCCTCAAAGATGTTACCTTGTATAAATTGTTTTTGCATTTTTTATTATACGTTCTGCTAATTGTTCAGATTCTAGGATGTTGGCTATTGTTACTTTATTATTTGGATTAATCAATTGGTTTATCGAATCTATTCCTGCATTTGCAAGTGTAAATGATCTAATGCGTCCAATTTCTCTTATACTACATAATTCTAATAGTTCTTCCTTTACCATTCCTGCATTAATCCTTTTTGATAATGTAATGAGCATATTTGAAATTGTTTTAAATGCTTTTATATCATCGATCAAAATAAACTGCGCAATTCTTAATGTGGCACCAATTAGCCATTCCATATTTTCTTGGAGAGATGCAAAATCTCCTCGGCCAAATCTTTGATATGTAGATTCAAAGCTTGCTCTATATGCAATATCATCCATATTCAGTTTATCATAAAAAGCCATGGCTGTACATAGACACTTTCTCTCATCTTCAGTCAGTTTTTCCTCCAAATACATTGCTTGGTTTAACATTATCTCTTTACTGTGATTTCTTAAAAATTCTAATTCAGCATCCTTCAATCTTGTTGTTTTCCATAGATTTTGTAATTCTTTTGCATGCATTAGCGTATGGATAAAAGATATTATGCTAATTTTTCTTGGGTTGCTTATTCTCCTAAACAAATCACATGAATTAAAATTTGTCTTTGAAAAATAAGACTTTAGTGCAAAAAGCATATTGCGGATAAGATAACCAGTACGAGGATTTAGATAGAATCTTATTGTTTCATAACCAATCTTTGTAATACAATATGTTATTACATTTGACTGGCAGCCATCAAGATGGATGTTACTAGTGGCAATGCCATCATCTGTTATTTTGCTTATATTAGTATTAACATTTTTTATTTTAGTGTTGTTCAAATCATCTTTTGGTAATTTCTTGCAAGTTGTTATCATGTCCATATCAAGAAGCTGATTTAAGTAACTGTGAATATCAATTTTAAATCCACAAGAAAAATAAAAGCTATGTTTAAAAAAATTATCTATATCACTTACTGTAGTATATTTTTGACCATTATCTGTATTTCTCTTTATTATAGATAGAGTCTGAAATACAAGGGTATCTAGTGTAAATTGGCTTTCTACTTTTTCTAAGGGTCTTGCAATGAATTGAATGGCAGATAGTAGAGAAGATGCCATAAATAATGCTCTTCCACGTGTCTCAAATCCAGGTCTTCCTGCCCTTCCACAACCGTTCAAAAAATCCCTTTTTGCCATCATCTGTTTATTAGTTCCATTCCAAAATGAGAGCGAATCAAAAATTATCAATGTTGCCGGTAGATTCACTCCGGCAATAAGTGTTGTAGTACTTAAAAGGATCTTTATTTTTCCTGATTTATATGCATCCTCAACTAATTTTCTTTTTTGTAAATCAAGACCTGCGTGATGGAAGGCCACACCATTTGTCATAGTAGCAATTAGTTTCTCGTCCTTTACTTTCATTTTAGAGATAAAATTATTCTCAATTTCTGTAATATCTGAACTAGAAAGATATTTATGAAAATGCTTTGAATTGTTCATCAAAAATGCCAACTTTGATGCAATGGATTCAGTAGTTGCTCTATCAGTTGCAAAAATAAGAACCTGCCCATTGTCTTTTATTGTTTGTTCTGCTAAAAACCAAAGTGGATTCTCTATATCTTTTGCCTTTTGTTCATATTCTAAAACTTTGTAAATAGAATTAAGCGAGGCTGATGTTGATATTGAATTTTCCTTGATATTTTTGTTGCAGATTTTTGCATTATATGTAGAAGCAGCAGCATATGTTGTATTAAGCAGAACATTATCAGTAGTAACTATTTCTTTTCTATTTTCCTCTACTTCAATTGTTTTATTCCTAAAGTTAATTGAATTAATAATTTTGCTAATTGCATTAAGGCTGCCATACTTTACGAGAATTTCTCTAGGCTCTAACTCACTTTTAATAATTTTTTCTAAATTTGAATTAGGTGGATTTTTTTTATTGGTTTGATATCTTTTACTGTTGCTACCATATAATGCAAATCCAACCTGTAGATCTACGGGTCTCCAATTACTAGTACCATACTTTGCATTGATCCAATTGGCAACGCTTTCTACATTTGGAAGTACTGCACTGAGCATAAGGATTTTTATTTTTTTACCAAATAGGGTAATGACTTTTGTAATAGATGATTCAAGTGTTGGTCCTCTCTCAACATCACTTATCATATGCGCCTCATCAACTACCAGTAAACCTACTCTCTTTAACCAGCCATTAACAAAACGAGCATTATTTAGTATGGAATCAAATTTTTCATATGTCATAGAAATTAAGTCGAACTTTGAATAATCGATATTATCTTTTGTTTCGTTTGGATTTGCAGAAGAAACACTGGACCATCCATATTTGTTGTAATATTCAAAATCTTGTCTTTTTTCTTCTGCAATTGCCTTATAAGGAGAAATAAAAATGACTTTTTGTTTTTTCTTTAACGTATCAACAATACGTAATTGTGCCAGGGCTGTTTTTCCTGTTCCTGTATTTGTTGCAACTATGTAATTGGAAGAATAATCAATAAAGTCTTTATTTAATATTTCTTTTTGTGCGCCATTAAAATCAGAAAATCCGTCTATGGCAATTAAATAATCTATAGCTTCTGGATGGATGGTTTGCATATAAAAAGATCCATTAACATATATTCCTACACATTTTTTAGTTTAATGTATTCTGCTTTCTGATTTATTTCAATGATAATTTATCCACAAGATTCAAATCTTATGTTTTGTTAGAATTTTTAAATGGAGTCTAATATTATTTTATACTTGGAATAAATAGAGATTTACCAGTATTCTGACATCCATATAAATACAACTTTTAAATGTTGTAAGGTTAGACATTAAAATAATATGGTAAAAAAGATATGATGTTTTATTAGATAACATATAATCTACTCTACATAGTGGTGATGAATTAATTGGTCGTAGAATCTCACTGATTTCATATTTACAAATTCCAAAATCCCATATCTTGACAATTCTCTACCAAATCCACTATTTTTAATACCTCCAAAAGGAACTCTTGGATCTGATACCACTACATTATTTACCGTAACAATACCTGCCTCTACTGCTTTTGAATATTTTTCTGCCTTCCCCAAATTCTGCGTCCAAATACTAGCCCCAAGACCGAATTTGGTATTATTTGCTACCTCTACTGCTTTTTTTTCATCCTCTACAGTTAATATGGGTGCAACGGGTCCGAATGTTTCTTCTTGTGCTAATTCCATATCTTCAGTAACATTTTTAAAAATAGTTGGGCTGTAAAAATATCCTCTTACACTGCCATTAATTTTGATATCCTTTCTGTGGCCACCTGTAAGTAACTGGGCGCCCTCTTTTATAGATCTCTTGACAATTCCGTCAATACTTTCAACAGCTGTAGAATTTACTAGTGGTCCTATGTCAGTATCATCTTCCAATGGATCACCGACCTTGAGTTTTTCAGTCTTTTCTACAAATTTTTCAATAAATTCGTTTGCTATTTTCTTCACAACAATAAATCGTTTTGATGCAATGCAACTCTGTCCACAGTTGATAAATCTTCCCTTTACTGCTCCTGATGATGCCTTCTCAATATCTGCATCTTCGCAGACTATGAAGGGATCGCTGCCTCCTAATTCAAGAACTGTTTTTTTTAGATGAGATGTAGCTCTTTGTGCAACTTGAGCACCGATTGGGACACTTCCTGTAAAAGTTACGGCATTAATATAGTTTGAATCTATTAGATAATCTGCTTCTTTAGACGATGCAATGATTGTTTGAAATATACTAGCAGGTAGCCCTACTTTTTCAAATGTTTTTTCAATTTCAATTCCGCATTGCATCGTAACACTAGATGGTTTTAAAATAATTGTATTTCCGGCAATAAGAGACGGTGCTGCAAATCGCAGGGCCTGCCAATAAGGAAAGTTCCATGGCATTAAACTTGCAATTACTCCTATTGGTTCAAAAGCAACAATACTTTTTCTTGCTTCTGTATTTATTATTTCATCAGTTAGGAATATTTTGCCATTATCTGCAAAATATTCAATTGCCAAAGCACATTTTTCTACCTCTGCTCTTGCTTCCTTGATAGCTTTTCCCATTTCTTTTGTAGCAATTCTGGCAAGATTCTCCTTATCTTTTCTAAACTCGCCAGCAAATGCGTACAGAAAACTCGCTCTTTTGTTACTATCTTTTTTCCATTCTTCAAATGCATCTTTAGCTTTCTTTGCCTTGCTGTTTATTTCATCTTTTGTTATGTTATCATACTCTTGAATTACTTCTTCTGTTGCAGGATTAATTGTTTTTATTGTCAAATATTTATAACACCTCTGCCAATAATTTTGCCCTCTTTTAATTTGGTTAGAGCCTGTGTAGCCTCACTTAACTTGAATCTATCAGAAATAACTGGTTTGATTACTTTTCTCTTTGCAAGTGAAACCAATTCGGCCATATCTTGCATATTTCCAGTATACGAACCGATAATGCTATATGCCCTTGTTGGCATTGATACTAGGTTCAATTTCAGTTCTCCTCCAAAAAGACCTACTAATACCACTTTAGCCCTTCTTCTTAATAATTGCATATCTGCTTCTACAGTTTTTGAAGCATTTACAAAGTCAATGACTGCATCTGCACCTTTGTTATCCGTCAATTTCATTACCCTTTGAATGGGATCTTCGCTCTTTGAATTGATCGTCTCGTCTGCACCATTTTCTTTTGCTATTTTTAGCTTGTCATCGCCTAAATCAAGAACAATTATTCTAGCACCAAATACAGCTTTTGCTAGCTGTATTGCCATTAGGCCTAATCCTCCTGCTCCAACAACTACTATATTATTATCAGGTTTTATTTCGGCATTCTTTACAGCACTATATGCTGTCAATGCAGAACATGATAAAGTTGCTGCTGTATCTGAGTCTAATTCCTCAGGTATTTTAATAAGATATCTATAGCTTGGAACAAGTACATATTCCGCATATCCTCCATCTTTGTACACACCTAATGATCTGGGATTATCGCAAAGGTTTTCATTGCCTGTTTTACATGCAGGGCAGAGTCCTTCTCCTATCCATGGATACACCATTACTTTCTCATCTTTTCTAAAGGCCTCTTTTGCATCTTCGCCCATTTCAGATATTATGCCTGCAATTTCATGCCCTGGTGTCAATGGATATTTTACTCCTCTATCTGTAGTCTTTAGGAGTTGTCCACCTGGTCCTGTATATCCGCCATCCCAAAGGTGAATATCACTATGACAAACTCCAGAAGATTGAACTTTGATAAGAACTTGGGAGCCCCTTGGTTTTGGGGTTTCTAACTGTCTAATTTCTAAAGGTTCTTTTGGTGTGACTATTTGTGCAGCTTCCATTGGGGAAGCTAAATCCTAGTATTATATTAACGTTAATTAAATCATTATCAGACTATTTGTTTATTTATTAAAATACATTGAACTGTTTGATTATTGAATAATTTATATTTGTATTAATTTTTTGTTATTGGTATATAAATACAAATATATTCAATATAATTTTATTTAATAATCTGTATATATATTATAAATTAACATTTTAATAATAATTTAGAAAAAAAAGTCTGAAATCCTTTTTTGTTTATTAACATTGTTATAGATTTTGCTATTTTTAATCCATTCTTTATTTGATATAGACATAAATGTGCTAGCAAATAAAAGTGCATTTTCAAAACTTTCAAACTTGGTAATAGGACCTCTTAATGCCTCTCTTATCCCTTCTCTTATTTGCCAAACTCCTACTGGCATTACATATTGAGGATGGATTTCTCTCAAAATCAAAACTGCTGCCTTTCTTTTTATTTTATTTAGGTGTTCAGATACCGATACTCTAGCCGCAAAGAATGCTCCAGCAATAGATGGATGATGATTTAATTTTGCCTCATCTTCATAATCTATTCCCATTCCTATATTCCCATTATTATCAATCCATCCTTCTTGCATTTCAAAAATCCAACTATTATAAGGAATTAAAATAATTGAATAATAGTTTCCTAAATGGTGATGTTGATAAACTTCAAATAATTCAATAGATGAATTGTTTTCTATATCTTTTGTCAAATTGGTAGATATTATATCATCTGTAGCAGAAATACTCCATCTAGTGGGAACAAGTTTTCTATTCTTTGGTAGTCCTAGCATTCCCATGCTAAAGATACGGTTAATTTTGCTGATTTCTACCCCTTGATGATGTAGATCGACTATTGATTCTTTTGCAATAAGATCTTTATCATAAAAAGCATTTTCCAATCTTTTATCGACTGAAAGTGATGAAGATGTTTTAAAGGTCTTTAAAGGTGCAACGAGGCCATAAAGGCTGGCATCTGTATCAAAACCAAAGTTTTTCTTTTGTTCAATTTCAATAATAGGTATTTTTTCAAATAATATTTCACTTTCAGTCGATCTATTTGCCATGGCTAATTCTTGCAATGATTCTATTTGCCTTCCGAAAGTCTTGTGTATATCAGTAGTATATACCCCTCTTACAAGAGTTAGACGATAGTTTGCAATTTCTTCAATGTTTTTTCCAAGCCATTTTTCAGGACTGTCAAGTATTGTCGTGTCTCCATGCAGGGGGGGTATCATTGGTCCAACTTTTATTTTGGGATATCCATGATGCCCAACAAATACTGAAGGTGGTGAGGCACCAGAAAGCTCCTTTATTGTTAACTTTGCAACATTTGAATTAATGAAATGGATCCAATTACATTCAAGATTTTTTTTTATATCTTGAATACTAGACATAATAATATTTTTGATTTTGTTGGTATAGTTTTTAATGATTTTTGCTATTTTTTATTTTCGTTTATATTTAAGTCATATCTTTTTTTTACATTCCACTAGATGCGTAGGATGTCATTGTTTATTCTTCTATCTCTGTTATTTTATCGTCGGAATATTTGATAACTTTTATCTTGCAATTTTTACATTCGTAATAATTGGTGTCATGAACATGACTAATAGATCCGTTTAACCATATCATTAAATTCCCGCATCTTAAACATGACATAGTCATATTAATTCGAATGACAAATTGATGTATTAAATCTTTTTGAAACTTAATTCAAAAAAACTAAAGTCAAAAACATATTCTTATAAATCTTTTCTTGCTTTTGATTATGACATTTGTCCACAAATTTTTTATTTTCTATCCATCTTCAATATTACACGGGCAGTCTAAAGTTTTAATTATTTTTTTAATGCTTATTTAAAACAAATTGAATTGTATTAGGGTAGTATTGCAAAAAAATATAAAACATTTTATATTTTAATTATTATACCACTAACCTTCATGTAATTAATTATAGAATCTATAAAAAAATTATATATGGTATACATATTGTAGACTTTATGAGAAAGAAAATCAAGGTTGCTATTGCAGGTGTTGGAAATTGTGCATCTGCTCTTATTCAAGGAATTCAATATTATAATTCTAATCATTCTGGTGATATTGTGACAAACAATGCTAATAATAAAAATAAAAATATTGAGAACCAAAATCATTCCTCTTTAACAGATACTACCAATTCAACAACTGATGATTTCATTGGGCTTACTTCTTTAAATATTGGTGGATATGAGCCAAGTGATATTGAATTTGTTGCTGCTTTTGATGTTGCTGATACAAAAGTTGGAATGGATTTGTCAAAAGCTATTTTTGCTCCTCCCAATAATGCTATTAAAATAATGGATATTCCATCTTTTGATGTAAAAGTTCAGAAGGGAGATGTTTTGGATGGAGTGGGTAAACATTACTCAGAAATAGTAAAAATTGATGATAACTCATCTGTTGATATAGCAAAAACATTGAAAGATGTAAATGCTGATATACTAGTAAATTATTTACCTGTTGGCAGTAGAGAAGCAACGAGGAATTATGCTGAAAAGTGTTTAGAGGCCGGTGTTAGTTTTATCAATGCTATTCCAGTTTTTATCGCATCAGATCCCAAGTGGCAAAATCGTTTTATTGAAAAAAATATTCCATGTGCTGGAGACGATGTGATGAGTCAGTTAGGTGCAACAGTTGTTCATAAAACACTTGCAAAATTATGGGTAGATAGGGGAGTAATGATAGATGAAACATATCAGTTAAACGTTGGTGGAGACATGGATTTTTATAATATGTTAGATGAAGATAGATTGGAAGATAAGAGAGTCAGTAAAACATCGGCAGTAAAGGCCATGATACCATATGATATTCCCATGAGGATTGGACCGTCTGATTATGTTAGTTTTCTGAAGAATGATAAAGTTTGTTATATCTATATGAAAGGTAGATTCTTTGGCAAAGTGCCTGTGGAGCTTGATTTGAAGATTAGGGTTCCTGATGCGTATAATAGTTCTGGAGTTATGATAGATGCGATTAGGGCTTCTAAAATCGCATTGGATAGGGGCATTGCTGGCCCTTTAGAAAGCATATCAGCTTTTTGTTTTAAACATCCTCCGATTCAGATGCCTTATTCACAGGCAAAATCTAATTTCTTAGAATTTGTTGATGGAAAAAGAGATAGATGATATATATGATATATTAAATAAATAATAATAAATCTGGATGTATACCAATATAAAAAGGGCCATCTTTCATATATTTTATTTTACTTTTTTTATGGTTTAATCAAATACGTTGGTTTAGCTAGATCTGTTATATCTATCCAGCATTTTGCTATTTTATCAAGACATGATATAATATTTACAACTGCGACAAGAGATGTTTCATTTGTTAAAATATCTTTATTTGATTTAATGTTTATTTTTAGATTCGAAAGTGAAATCCTAAATTCTTCATAATTTTCTATTACTTTAAATGCTTTATCTCGACTCATTTTGGTAAACGCTTCTATCGAATAAATCTGCATCTCTTCCAGAGAACTCCCTGTTTTTTTTATTAGATCTGTTATCTGTTTATCTTCTTTAACCTCTGTTAGATAAGATATTAATTCTGTTATTAAATCGCCAGCAGTTTCAAGAAAATTAGCTGCTATTCTGTAATCTAACATATCTATGTTACTCAGGTTTAGAGTACTTGCTAGTTTTTTATTCATTATCGCTGTTCTTATTAATCTTACTAACAAAAAATATTGCCTATCTATCTCATCATCTCTACTTGCTATCTTTTTTTTTAAGTCTTGGTTGAATCTGCCATCTATCGAATATATTGTTTCTTTGAACATTCCTGTTATTATGGAATTCATCATGTTTAGTATTTTTTCAATATTTAGTGTTTTTGCATCTAACAGAAACTGCAAGTTAATGTTATAATTATTCTCATCTACTATTTCTAACCCTATTAATTTTCTGATAGATTTCTTTATTTCTTCACTGTCTTCAAAAGATATTGGTTCTTTGGATTTGATGTTTATTGTATTATATCCTAATAGATATGCACCAAAAATTTTGTTTAACAAAATTTTTATATCTTCTGTAGTTTTTCCAATGGTTGAAATTTTGTTATTCTTATCTTTATCCTTATCAATTTGTATTTTTTGTACATGATTATCGTATTGATAATTAAATTCTATTTTTATTTCTTGATCCTGATTATTATTATAAATTGAAATTGTATTATCGCTATTTGTTTCAATATTGATGCTTCTACCTTTGATTAAAAAGTTTTTTTTTATCCATTCGGTAGGAAGAGATACCAAGATACTGCTTCCTATCTGTTGTAATGTCCTTGTATAAATTGTCATAATTTATTTAAACTAGTTTAAATAAATTAAACTATATTTTTATATTTTATCTTAATATTAATAATATCAACTTAGATGGTTATAGTAGCCCAATTACCAGTTTCAATTGCAAAGGCCTTTAGTCCCGGTCATTTAACTGGTTTCTTTGCTACTGATAAACCTGTACAAATGACACATCCAAATTTTAATGGTTCTCTAGGTGCTGGTTTTAGCATTAGTAAGGGAATTTATACAACAGTCAAAGTTTATAATGATTTTAGTAAAAATTATAAAATAATTATAAATGGTGTTAATTCTTTTGATGCTAGAGTTTCTAAATTTGTCGTCGAATATTATTTAAAAATGATTGATAAGCCGGTTTTTATTTCCGTGGACCATGAGTCGGAGATTCCTATTGGTTACGGTCTTGGTTCCAGCGGTTCAGCAGCACTCAGCCTTTCATATGCACTCAATCAAGCATTAAAAACAAATTTGTCTAAAACACATGCGGCTCAGGTAGCTCATAATGCCGATTTTATTTGTAAAACTGGGCTTGGCACTGTAATATCCGAGTTTACTGGAGGTTTCGAAATACGAACCAGTATCGGAGGTCCAGGAATCGGAAAAATATTAAAAATTCCTATTTCCTCACAATACCGTGCTATAGTTTTTTGTATAAAGCCTATCAGTACTTCACATTTATTAAACAAATCCTTACTTTCTACTGAATATGATTTATTAAACAATTCAGGAAAAGCAATGATCGATGAGTTAGTAAAAAATCCTGATATTGATACTTTTTTAACACTATCTAGTGATTATGCTAAAAAATGTGGCCTTCTGGATGGTTTTTGTAAGGATCCTATTTTGTCACTAGAGTCTGTGGGAGTAAAGAGTAGTGTTGCGTTGTTTGGACACGCTCTTTTTACAATTGTAGAAAAAAAAAATATGCATAGAGTAATTGAAGTATTAAAACAATTCAATGGAAAATTACTCGATTGTAGTATTGATAATGTTGGAGCAAGAATGATTGAAAATTGAAATGACCAAAAAAATATCGATACCTAAAAACCATCCTAGATATCACTCTTTGGTAATTAGAGAAAAATTAGTAGATGGTTTTGAAAATGGTCTTGTTGCTCGCGAAGGTTTAATTGCACATGGTAGAGGGGAGTCATTTGATTATTTGTTAGGTGAAAAGACTATTGACCCTGCATTAAAATCTATAAACGCTGCTTCGGCCCTATTTATCCTCGCAGAGCATCCTATAATATCCATTAATGGAAATACAGCTGCTCTATGCGCCAAAGAAATATGCATATTAAATCAGTCATTGGAAAAATGCTCTATCGAAATTAATCTCTTTTACTATACTAAGAATCGAGAAAAACTAATTGCAAGTGAATTGCAAAAATATGGTGTAAAAAAAATTTTGGGCATTGAAAATAGCAAAAAAACCACAATTCCAGAATTGGAAAGTAACAGACGAAAAGTTGATTCAGAGGGTATATTTATATCAGATGTAGTTTTTGTTCCTTTGGAAGATGGCGACAGAACAATTGCTTTAAAAAAAATGGATAAAAAAATTATTACTGTTGATCTTAATCCTTTATCAAGAACATCTGTAGCTTCTGATATCTCTATAGTTGATAATGTTGTTAGAGCTATTCCTCAATTAATCAAATGCGTAGAGTATCATAAAAAAAATTCTACAAAAAAAGAATTAAAAAAAATTATAAGTTGTTTTAATAATGAAGAATCTTTAACTGATTCTCTTAATATTTTAAGGTCGAGTAAAATGTTAACCAAAAGATGATACTGCTAATGCCTTGGAGTCAAAATATATATTTAAAACTTTATGCTTTAGATAGGATGTTTATAAAGTAAAATGAGGATAAGTATTACTGATATACAACAAAAAAAGAATAGATCCGAAAAAATAGTGGTTGTTACTGCATATGATTACTCTACTGCAAAAATTTGTGATACTTCTGGAATAGAGATAATTTTAGTTGGAGATAGTGCTGGTATGGTGATGCTTGGCCATAACAGTACAATCTCTGTTACTGTGGATGAAATGCTAGTTTTTTGTAAAGGTGTTATTAACGGATCTAAAAATGCTCTTATTGTAGCAGATATGCCATTCGGTTCTTATCAGTCTGATTTATCTTTAGCTTTCCTAAATGCTATTAAATTTATCAAATTGGGATGTAATGCAATAAAGATAGAAGGTGGTAGCGAAATTGCTCCTCTTGTACATGATCTTACACAAAAGGGAATACCAGTTATGGCGCACATAGGATTAAAACCCCAAACATCTCCTTTATGGGAGGGATACAAGGTTCAAGGCAAAACATGTGATACTGCGGTTGATTTATTTAACGATGCGCTTGAACTTGAAAAATCCGGTGCTTTTAGTATTGTACTAGAGATGGTTACAGCTGAAGTTGCAGAAAAAATTTCTCAAGGAATTTCTATTCCAACAATTGGTATAGGATCGGGAAACAAGTGTGATGGACAAGTACTTGTTTTACATGATTTATTGGGGCTATATGATGATATCAAGCCAAAATTTGTAAAACGTTATGCAGACTCTTATTCTTTATTTTCGACCGCAATAAAACAGTATGTTAATGATGTAAAATCAGGGGATTTTCCAAATCCTCAACATACTTTTGCTATATCAAAAGAAGAACTGCAGAAATTTGAAAATTATATTTATTCTTTAAGGAAGGAATTAAAGTAATTGATAAAAAATAATTTTTCTCTTTATATAACAATAAAGGTGTGTGATTATCTATAATTAATCATAATGATAATGATTGCGAAGATGGCATTATTTATTTTCATCCTTCAAAGGATATAAAATCAACATTAGGTACTGAATTATTAAATAAAAAAATTGTTATATGTGTTACCGCTAGTGTTGCCTGCTATAAAACTATAGATTTAATTCGTCTATTGATGAGGCATGGTGCAGAAGTATTTGTAGTAATGTCTAAAACTGTTGAAAAGTTTATTTCAAAAGATTATTTTTTATGGGCAAGCGGTAACAAAGTTATAACTAATCTATCTGGCAATTTAGAACATATCATGCTAGCAGATTATGGTAAATCTGATTTAGTTATTGTTTATCCATCTACTGCTAATACTATTGGTAAATTTGCAAATGGAATCGATGATACATCCACAACATCAGTTTTATCAGTTGCTTTGGGTTCAAAAATTCCCATAATTATTGCACCTGCTATGCATCAATCCATGTATGAAAATGAAATTATAAAAGAAAATATTTCCAAATTGGAGAAAAAAAATGTTATTTTTGTAAATCCTACTATTGAAGAAGGAAAAGCCAAAATCGCTAATACCGATTCTGTTTTGGTATCCTCTATCAATATTTTGAAAAAAAACCCGATTCATTTAAATAAAAATTTAAATTGTGATGTTGACAATTACAGAAATAAAAGCGTCGGTTTAATTAAAAAATCTGAAGAAATCCTTTCTGAAATTAAAGATAGTCAATTGAGAGATTTTTTTAAAGATAAAAGAATTTTGATATCGTTTGGCAGTACTATTGAATATATCGATCCTATTCGAGTAGTTTCAAACACCAGTTCTGGAAAAATGGGTATTTCCTTGGCAAAAAATGCTCTGACTTTTGGATCAAAGGTTACAATTGTAAAAGGTTTAACTACTTTTAATATTTTAAATGATGAAATATATTTAAATTCTGATTTTAAAGTATTGGATGTAACAACCTCACAACAGATGAATGATGTGATTATTAATGAATTAAAATCATTTTCATATGATCTTGTTATTTTAGCTGCTGCCGTTTCAGATTTCAAACCTTCCGATTGCTCTGATTTTAAAATATCTTCTGATGTCTCATCATTAAATATTACTTTTGTTCCTACAGTGAAGATTATTGATAAAGTTAAAAATGTTCATAGAGATTTATTTTTAGTTGCATTCAAAGCTGATTATAATGTATCAACAAATGCATTACTTCAAAAATCATATAAAAAAATGGTGGATGCTGATGCCGATTTGGTTGTTGCAAATGATGTGGGTAAAAAGGATATACATATAGGATCAGATTTAAATGAAG
This sequence comes from Candidatus Nitrosocosmicus sp., assembly GCA_038200895.1. Lineage (GTDB taxonomy): Archaea > Thermoproteota > Nitrososphaeria > Nitrososphaerales > Nitrososphaeraceae > Nitrosocosmicus. The sequence goes on from JBBRRG010000004.1 coordinate 17,283, forward strand.
TTTACTTAATTTGTAAAAATAAAAATTATTACCATTTTCCAATTCAAAATAAATACGATATTGCTGCTAACATCTTTAAAATTATTTATCTTGATATGTTCAGATTAAATAAAGCCTAGTTCACCTCACTATTAACCTAGCAATCATCAACAGGTAGTAATAGCAATAATATGAGTAGAGATGTTCATAGCATTTTTTTTATTCTTATAGAATATTTTTTTTTGTAAATTTTATCTAACCATTCTTAATTCATCTCTAAAATTTTGCTAGTGTGAAGGTGAAGGTGGTGCGGTTTTACTTTCAAATTGTTTTTATTGCTGTCATATTTTGTGTATTAAATATCGTGATAAGGGAGATTTAATTATCTTATACCTTGTTTTTTTTACAATTAAAATTATATAGAGTCAAGAAACGTGTTTTATTATTTGTCATTAAGTGAATTACTGTCTCATAAAGATGAAATTTTAGTTATGCCTGGTGTATATGATGCATTAACTGCAAAAATTGCTGAGCATGTAGGTTTTAAAGCGATTTTTCAAACAGGTTATGGGACATCGGCATCAATGTTGGCAATGCCGGATTTTGGGTTTCTTAGTATGACTGAGACATTGGAAACTGCACGAAGGATAACTAGGGCCGTTGAAATTCCATTAATAGTTGATGTGGATACAGGATACGGTAATCCATTGACCGTATGGAAATTGGTAAATGACCTTCAAAAGATTGGAGCTTCAGGAATTTTCTTGGAAGATCAAGTTTGGCCTAAACGATGTGGTCACATGGTAGGAAAAGAAGTAATTGGGGTTGATGAATATATACCTAAATTAAAATCGGCTATTGATGCAAAAAAAAATAATCCTGATTTTATTATTGTTGCAAGAACTGATGCACGATCTCCACTTGGTATTGATGAGGCAATAAGACGAGGAAAAAGATACAGAGAAATTGGAGCTGATGTAGTATTTGTTGAGGCTCCTCATTCAGTTGAAGAATTATCCACCATATCTTCCCAGATTGATGCCCCGTTAGTGGCCAACATGATTGAAGAGGGTATTACACCAAATTTAACATCAAAAGAGCTTTTGGATTTAGGATATCGTATAGCTGTTTTTCCATTATCAGGATTATATTCTTCATCTTTTGAGATATATAATACATTTATGACATTAAAACAAACTGGGACTACAAAACCGTTAACAGACAAAATGATTAGATTTTCGGAATTTAATAAATTAGTTGAACTTGAAAAATATATGAATATGGAAAAAAAATATATTAAATAATTTGTTAGTTTAGGTTTTTCATTTGATTTAATATGAATAAATTATTTTTTTATTATTTGTTAATTGCCTTTGGTATAGGATGTCTAATAAGATTAGTGCCTATCATAATCAATTTTCCATATCCTGTTGGATATGACTCTATAAATTATTATTTGCCTAATCTGTATAATTTTGAAAATAATTGGATTACTTTGGTTACATCTTTTCCAGTATATTTGACCATTGTTTATCTATTTTCATCTGTTTTTAATCTTAATATTTATTATTCATTCTTGACTTCTAATGTGATTTTATATGGATTTTTTTCTGTAACTATTTATCTCTTAAGTAAAAAAATACTTAATCAATCTTTAAATCGAAGTTTGATTTTTACCATCTTTGTTATTTTTCAACTTGGAACTTTAAGAATATCTTGGGATTTATTTCGTAATCTTTTTTCTCTTGTTCTGTTCAATATTTTTTTATTATTAATTTATAATTTTACTAAAAAAAATACTTTAAATCATTTTATTTCACTCGTATCAATTTTCTCAATTTCAATTGTAACCATTTTCTCAGATCGATTGATCGGTATTTTACTTATTATAGTTTCTTTTATTTCTTCACTTATTTATAAACAAAAATATCTTTTTATGATAAATGCTTTTTTTACTTTTTCTTTCCTTTATTATTTTTTAACTTTTGATAAGATTACTTTTGTTTCAATCAATGTAAATTTTTTTGATTTATTATTTAATCCTTTATATGATAAAAATACCTTCTCTCAATTTGACATTTCAATTCTCTTTTTATCTATGTATGGCATTTTGATTCCCTTTTTTATTATAGGCTTTGTTTTTACAAAGTTCAGAGATAATATTTTGATTATAAAGATCCCATTAATAATAACTTTGATTTTTTCTTTTACCTGGATTTTTATACCCAATTACAGTTATCTTGTTCCAGAGAGA
>JBBRRG010000005.1:0-19385 GCA_038200895.1 Candidatus Nitrosocosmicus sp.
TTTTATGCAGTTTAAAAAGTTAATTTAAAGAGCGATAATTATTTTTTAATAAAGATGGATATGACGTTTCGTCCAAAAAAGAAGGAGCGCTAGAATGAGGGTTCACACTGAGAAAAGAGGCATTCGTGTATTAGGAATAGCTGAAAGCTTCAAAAAAACTAGTGCTTGTTCCATACTTGCAGGAATAGTAATGCGACGCGATCTGATAATTGACGGTATGATTTTTGGGAATGTCACGATTGAAGGAAATGATTCTACACAAAACATCTTGTCTATGTATAGGTCACTAAAGAGAAACGATATTAATTGCATAATGCTTGATGGCCTTATTATTAGTATGTACAATATAATAGATGGTGAAGAGATTAGAGAAAATACCAATGTTCCAGTTATAGCGATAACATTCAAAGACTCGGAGGGGCTAGAAGGTGCTATACAACATCATTTTTCCAAAGACTCCAATCTTAAATTAGAACAATATCGTAAACTAGGGCAAAGAGACAAAATTTTATTAAAGACGGGTAAACTGGTGTTCGTACGATACTTGGGGTTAAGTTCAAAAGAAGCATTCACGATCGTTAATTGCTTTACACTCCAAGGTTCTATTCCAGAGCCGATTAGAATAGCAAAACTTGCTGCACGTGCCAGTATGCGAAGCAAATAACCTATTTCAAGACATAGTCACCATTCTATTATCTGTGTTTGAGGTTCCAACTATATTGCTATGATATTATGGAAAAGAGGTATAAGTACACAATACCCATTATCCACTAAAACTGTTACTAAAATAGATAGCGGGTTCGGTGGGATTCGGACCCACGACTTTTTAACCTCATTACGAACTGGTTAAGAGCCAGACGCTCTACCTGGCTGAGCTACGAACCCTACGTTTAAATGAAATCCACTAAACACTATTTAAATTAAACTAAAACTTTATAAAAAAATTATTGTTGTTGGATTTGTACAGCTTCTTTGTTTTTGTTTATGATTTGTACTATTGCTTCAGATACTGAGCATTTTAGTTTTTCTTTTTCTTTTAAAACTTTTCTATATGCGTCTAATGTTATGTAAACTGGGATTGACCCGGTTCCTTCCAAAAGTGCTTTTACTCTGTATAATCCATTTTCCATTCCTCTTTCAGCTATCTTTTTTAATTTTATTTTATCAATAAATCCACCAAGTGGCCCCATTGGCATATCATAATCAACTGTAATCGATGTTTTGGTTTTTTTCTCATTTATTTGGTCAAAATCCACTGTAATTTGCCAAAACTTGAAAGGACCTTCTATCATTTTCGCAACAATTTTTTTATGAGGAATATAATCAATTGTTTCGCAATCCCATTCTAGCTTTTTACCATCAAAATCTCCGCTTATTCTGAAAATGGTACCTACTCCGAATCCATTTCTAACTTCTAATGGTATTATATTTAGACCCATATTTTCTGGAAATTGATCTGCCATGTGTTCAGGCCTAGCGAAATAAGTAAAAACTTCAGTTAATGGTGCGGCAATTTCCATACTCTTATTAATGGTAGTCATAAGTTAAGTTAATCAATAAATAATATGAATTTATAGTTTTCTTGTTTACTACGTCTATTATTGACCTAATATAAAAAATAGAAAACTATTATTTATTTTAAAGGGTTATTATTCACTATCTCGTCAAGGCATTTAATGATATCCTGTTTTGTAACTTCAATGGGATTGTTGTCTAGATGTCCTCTATCTGGCATTATTACATCTGCCGCTTGATCTAGAGGTTGTTTTAGTGAAAGAGGTTCAAATTTTAATTTTTGACATATTTTTTTAAATCTCTCATAATATTGGGATTTATTAAATTTATGTGCAACTGTAGTGCATGAAGAAAGTGAAAATCCATGAGGTACACCTTCGTTTGAAAAAACATATGATAATGCATGTCCTAAAGTTGTAGAGGAATTTCCAAATCCTATTCCAGAGAGCATTGCCCCATAAGGTAGTAATTCGTGTTTATCATTTATTATTGCATCTTCCAAAATATCAAATGCTTCTTTACAGAAAAGTTTTGTTAGAGGGTTGGCAAGTTTACTGTCATACCCTTCTGATGCTTGTGCTGCTGCATCACAAGCAGAATTTCTCAAAATGTTAAAAGGGGTTCCAGGCAAAAAATATGGATCTATTATTGCCGCATCTGCAAGAAATGCTTCATCTTGTAATAGCCTTTTTTTATGATCAAAGCTTATTACTGCATAGGTGGTCATTTCTGCCCCTGTTCCAAAGGTTGTTGGAATTAAGATTTTTGGAATTCCTGTGATTTTGCTAAGATATTTGCACACATCTAAAGAACTGCCACCGCCAAGACCAATATAGTGAGATATTTTTTTTCCTTCGTATTGATTTTTTATTGTTTCAACGATCTCTATGGCCGGGTCTGGTGTTACTTTGTCATAAATTTCATAATTTTTTACACCCATGTACTCAATCCATTTTTCATATATTTTACTTTCAGTAGTTGTAATTATTAACGAATTGTCAGGATATTCAAATTCTTTAGCTGCATTTTCACCATAAGCAATTTTTTTTGGAATTAATATTTTCCACACATGATTTCTTTTATAATTTTCAATTTAAATATTTATGTCTATATGTTATTTTGTCCTTTGTTAACTTTTTAATTAAAATGATTCAAAATTTTACCATAAAAATGGGTCACAAAGATAAAAAAATTCATATTTTAGTTTTATAACAGGCCGCGTTCTGATTATTCTTTATAACAATTTTGTATTTATTTTAAAATACAAAAGTTGTCTTTAAATGTAGAGTGCAATATACAGTCAATCTGGTATCTTCACCCTAATTTAGATCATTTGTCAGTGAAAAATTCAGCAAAAGGGTAGAATTGAAATTTATAAATTATATTAAATTAAGGATAAAATAACTTATTTATAAAAAAAAGGAGCATTAAAGGTGACGAAAGAATATTGTCATGACAATTATTTTGATTACATTTTAAAAGCCTTTTGTTTACAACGATAAACTTTAACTTGAATACATCTTCTATTTCCTTTTAAGAAACCAGAAAGATACTTCCTCAGAATTCATTGACTATGGTTATGCTTACATTTTCTAGGTTTAGCATTTAAAAACATCCCAAGTATTATCTTTTTTAAATTTTCTCAAAAGAAACAATATGTATCAATCCAGATATGAAAACGAAGGAAATACAAATCAGAGTCTAAAAGTAAAGGAATTTTTGGAATGATCTTTGAAATAAAAGCAAAAAAAGGAAAGCAAAGGAATAATCTCCAGTAGATCATTTTTTGTCTAAAGTTGTAGAGGAATTTGTAGAGCCCCCTGTTTCAACAGATATGGTTGATAAGATTGGTACCTGCCGCTATCTTGTCAATTCTTGAAATTAAAGCATCATATTCATTCATTCTTCGTTTGAGAAAAGAGAATCATTGAGAAATAGAGAGAAATGCAAATGAGAAGAGAGGGATAGCAATTTAATATTTGAAAGATAAAATTGCCGAAAATTTTAATAAATTATTTTCCTTGCAATAGAAAGAAGAACGAGTGTAGATTAAAACATTAAAGAATTGACTAAATTTATTCATCAATCAACACAATAAAGAAATAATATGCTATTAACAGGTTCATTTAAAAAGTGAAAATTTTTAAATCTTTATTTCCTTTTGATATTTAGTTTGTATGAAGAATATATAATATCTATACTTATCATCCAGAACGTTTTATTCTCTCTTTTTTTATTTGTTTTGTTTAAGAAATTAAAAAAAATTACATATGATAACAATAGTTTAAAAGAAATATTAGTCGATAAAGTGGAGGAATTGACATCTACAATTACAAATTTATCTGCTTTAATTTTGAAAAATGATAGGTTTTCTGATAATTCTTCTTTACAAAAATCCTTGTCAGATATATATGGATTATTGAAAAAAGCCAATTCGGCTCCATTGGAGATTAATAATGGTAAAATAAATATTGATGGCAATCCAAATAGCCATAATTTTAAATCTCCTTTATCCGAATCGTCATCTCCAATTCCTCCATCTTTATATAGTCATACGCCCATTCAATTAGATAACAATATTGTTAAATCTAAAAGTTCAAAAGATGAATTAGAATATATCGAAAGTGATAAAAATAACCAGGATATACTCAATATTAAAAATTACGAAAACAATTCTGTTAATGAATTAAGAACGTTAGAAAAAGAAATTTTGAACGCTCTAAGAAGATTGGAAAAAACAAACCCCAATATGGATTTGAATAAAGAAAAATAGATAAAGCAACAAATGAATTAATTAATGTATAATTTAATTGTTGATTGACCGATTATTTTGATCTTTTTATATAAATCCCGTCTATAACATAAGAATTAATATTTACTTTATATATTAATAGTATTGATAGAAAAAATTAATGTTAACTACCAGTATATTTGTATTATTATCATACCTTGGACAACATTTTTGATAACTTTATTTGGATTCCTTTTTCCTTATTTTACTATATCTCAGGAACAAGGAGCAATAAATACCTTTACCAATTCACCAATTTATCTAAATATTGATAAAATATTTGTTGGTAATAGTCCCACAGGGTTGATCTCTGTAAAGGGGGTGGTTCATAATAATTCTACATCAAATATAGAAAACGTAAAGGTCAAAATCAAATTGTTAGGTGTAAATAATGACTTGTCTACAGAAACAGTAAGATTTGTTACACCCCCTTCGTTCGCCATTAAACCTGGCGATGAAAGGAATTTTGACTTTTTGATATCCGCAAATAATTTTAATAGTTATAATATAACAGCATATGGTGATAAAATACAATAAAAATAAAATGATATTTATACTCTTAATAAGTATACATTCAATTAGATATATTTTATCAAACATTAAAACTAAAGAGGATGAAGGATTTACATCCCATCATCTTTTATCATATAGTTAGACCTTTTTTATAATGGAAAAATTATCCTCCGAAATTAAAGCCAGAGAGCGAGCTAAAGAACGAACGAACACAAATATCAGTATAGGATTTTAAACGACAATATATTTACTTAAAAAGAGATAGGAATATAAAAAATCTAATGACAATTGCAACCATGAAAAAAAACGGTGATAATAGTGATGCTGTTGGGCCTGGAGATGCTTTCAGAGATACAATCAATAAAATACAGTTGAATCGACTATCATTTTTAATTTCTTTTTCTTCTTTATATCCATTTAACTAAAAAAAATATATAGTCTATTTTTGAATGTATAGCACGTAAATTTATACCGTTTCTATTATTAGCCTCGTTTTTATAATGGACCAAATGTCATTACCAAATCAATCTTTTATTTTTTAAACTTTTTTTTATTTTTTTGATAGAATTAGAATTTAAAAAAAGTGTAATAATAGTTTAAGTATATCTTTATTTCATTTTATCTGATTAACATTTCACAAAAAGATGAAAATAATTCAGAAAATAAACAATGCAGTCAAATAGATAAAAATGAGCAGTGGCAAACAATTATTAATCTTTTTGATTCTGGCATTCCATTAGACATTATTGCATTACAATTGGATATTGATTTGGGCGAAGTTGATAGAATTATTCAAAATATAAGTGATAAAAAGGATATAGAAAAAAAATACCAGATAAATAATTCTAGTAACGCTCCAAAATCTGTATTTTATTTAGATGCAATAGTAGATATTCCAGAAATAATATCTAATTCACAATCGAATATGTGGAAAGCCCTTAGAACAGATCCTGTGTTTACTTTTCCATTTGATGAAACACAGGAACTTTTAAGTAATTATTCTAATTATAAAATTAAATCAATTATTTTGCATATTGATATAGCTGGTTCTACAAAATTATCAATGACTCTACCAATAGAACGCCTTTCAAAAATTATTCAGGCATTTACTCAGGAAATGACTAAGGTTATCAGATTGTATGGTGGATATGTTTTAAAATATATCGGTGATGCAATAATCGGTTTTTTTAATATAAATACAGATAATTTGTATTTGCTATGTATTAATGCAATTAATTGTGCAAAAACAATGATTAAAGTGATCAAACAGGGTTTTAATCCTGTTCTTAATCAATATGATTATCCAGAAATGGGTGTAAGAATAGGTGTAGATTATGGTGAAAATGTTGTTGTAAAATATCTGCCTATTACTGAAAACTTAAATTATTTCAAGGAGAGCAAATCAGAAGCAAGTTCATTAGAAAACAAAATTGATATAAAAAAACCAATTTATGATATTTTGGGATATACTATTAGTATAACTACAAAAATGACAGCCTATGCTAAAGTCGATCACATTATAGTCGGACAACTAATTTATGACATTTTATCTAGAGAAGAACAAAGCTATTTTAGTATGGTGGATATTAGGCCTGAAAATTGGAATTATATCAGTGACGAAACTGGGCTGATTTATAAACTATATATCAATAAAACTTGATCAATTTAAATTATTAAGGATCATATGTAAGATTTTTTTATATTTATTCTGCATGCTTAATAATAATCTAAATATACACAAATAATATTTTTAATATTTTTAATTTGAGCATTTTTTGCAATCTGAAACATCTAATAAAACGGGATAGGTATTTTATATGTGATATAATACTTGTAAAATTAAATTATTTTAGTATAAATTCATTTATTTATTTGTAATGTATTGTTATAAAATTCAGGGTCAGTAAATGGTAAATTAATCATAATTTTTTCATATAGCCACCACATCATCATACCCCGTATCAATTTTAATTATTGAGAAAAGACTTTATTAAATATTAACTTGGCTCTTTTTCTTCTATCTTTGTTCATCTCTACCACAACCAACCCCTCATTTGGTTGTCCATAAAAAATAGTCCATCTATTTGGAGAATACATAAACAGAGGTAAAGCAATCAAGTCTTCTTCTCCTTCTATTATAATTTGTATTTTGTTAAATTTTGTTGAAGTTATTTTTTTAATCAGGTCAATTACTTGTGTATTTAATTCACCCGGCCTATTCTCGCAGTGTATTACAGTATCAACCTTAAATTCTATATTGTTACTTTTTATTTTTCTTCTTTCTTTGTTATCTATAATCGATAGATCAGGAACGTATCCAAATTCTACAAATTTCTGGGAGGTTGTATCTCCAACTGTTACTATTTTATTAGATTTACTAATAAGCGTATAGATTTTTGTTTTGATAACTTCGTTTTCTTTGATTAATATACCAAACGGCTCTTTCAATAAATTACTATACTGAAGATTAATTAGCATATATGGAATTATTTTCTTTAATTTTAGATACGATTCAACAACTTTGACTATATTATATTGATTATTATTGAGGAATCTTTTCTTTTTCTTTATCTTCTTGATCCTGTAGTTCTAAAGCAACTACACTTATCCTCCCAGCGGTAATCTTTGCTATTTTATAAAAGGCCTGAGAATATTCTGAATTTGGTTCGGAAATTATTATGGATTTCCCTTCGTCACTGCCTTGCATTATTTGCGAAGTTAAAGGAATTTCACCGATGAATGGGATATTAAATTGTTCGCTTATCTTTTGGCCTCCACCTTTGCCAAATATATTAATCTTTTCCTTGCAATTTGGACAAGCAAGGTAACTCATATTCTCAACAACTCCTATTATTGGAATATTTAATTTACTGAACATCCCTATAGACTTTACTGCAACATTCATAGCAACATCCTGTGGAGTAGTTACAATCAAAATGCCGGTAATAGGAATAGTTTGTGCCATTGTTAAGGGTGCGTCTCCAGTTCCTGGAGGTAAATCAATAATTAGATAGTCTAGATTTCCCCAATTAACATCTGTTATAAACTGCTTAACTATGCCTGCTATGATAGGGCCTCTATATATCCCTGCTTGTTGGGATTGTTCATAAAAAAATCCCATCGACATAACTTTTACGTTTTCAGTTATTGGCGGCTGTATTTTATTATCTATTACTTCTGGAGACTGTTTTAATCCAAGCATTAATGGTACGCTAGGACCATAAATATCCGCATCCAGTATTCCCACCGTTGCGCCTGTTTTTGCCAAGGCTAATGCTAGATTTACTGATACAGTTGTTTTGCCAACTCCGCCTTTTCCACTAGCTACTGCCAAGATATTTTTTACATTAGGCAATAATTGATCCATTGAAATTGAACGGCCTTCCATAACTCTTGCAGTTACTTTTAAATCCAAATCTTTTATTCCTAGTGTGGATATCGAGTTTCTAACATCTTGTTCAATTTCGCTATTAAATGGACAAGCTGGAGTAGTTAATTCTAATGTAAAAGCAAGTTTATCTTCATTAATGGATATTTCCTTAATCATACCCATAGAAACAATATCTTTATGTATCTCCGGGTCTTTTACACTTTTTAATGCTGTAAGGACTTGATCTACAGTAACCATGATAATATAAAACTCGGACGATGATTATTTAAATCATTCATCCTTTATAATATGTAAGATTATCTTGTATTAAACTAACAGATAAACATAAAGTTCATAAACTGAAAGTTCTGGATATGTTGTATCTTTATTATGTTTGCTATAGCACATATGACCGACGTTGTGAGAATTCCCCCTAGTAAATTAACAAATTCATTGAAATTAACAGCGGTGGGAATTTTAAAAGAGAAATATGAAAGTATGGTTAACGTTGAATTAGGCTATGTAATTCTGATAATCGATGCAGAAGCAAATTCTACTGGAAAGGTTATTGCTGGGGATGGTGCAACCTATCATAAAGTTAATTTTACGGCTCTAACGTTTTATCCAAAACTTCATGAAGTTGTTGAAGGGGAAGTGGTTGAAATTACCGACTTTGGAGCTTTTGTACGTATAGGTCCCACTGATGCTCTTTTACATTTGTCTCAGATTACAGATGATTATTTGAAAAGTGATGTTAAACAGGGGGTTATATTATCTAATCAGTCTGAAAAAACCTTGCGAATTGGATCTAAAATCCGAGCACGTATAACTGCAATAAGCTTGGGAAAAAGCGCATCTATGGGTAAAATTGGTATTACGTGTAGGCAGCCATTCTTAGGTGCTCTTGATTGGGTAGAGCGTGAAATAAAACGCGCTCATGATCCACATGGCAATGGAGAGACCGCTACAAATTCAAAAAAATCTGAATCATCGTCCAACATTATTTCTTCCAATACAAAAAAAGACAAGAAATAAAAATTGCGCTCTTATAAATATAATATTGGCAAAAGAATTTGCATGTAAAAAGTGTAAGGCATTAACTATGGGCAAAATGTGTCCTAATTGTAAATCGACAGAATTGTCTAAGGATTGGTCTGGGATACTGTTAATTTTTGATCATCAAAAATCTAAAATTGCATCTACGCTAGAAATTACTGTTTCTCATAAATATGCATTAAAAGTGACCTAGTTTTAAATTGAGTAAATACCATAATCTTTACAATGATAATTGGATATCTTTAAAAAACGAAATAGAAGAAAGATCACTTTTAATTGGATTTTTAAATGAGGACATAGGAACGGGGGATATTACAAGTAATCTATTGATCGATGAAAAAATAGAGGCTAATGCAAAAATTATATGTAAAAATGACGGAGAGGTTATTGCAAGCGGATTACATGAAGCTAAAACTATTTTTGATATATGTAATTGTAATTCTATGTTATTGGTAAATGATGGAGACCTTATAAAAAAAGGAACTATTGTTATGGAGATTCAAGGACAAGCTAAATCAATATTAAAAGCCGAAAGAACCGCATTAAATCTGATCATGCACATGAGTGGAATTTCAACTAAAACATATCGATTTATTAAAAAATTGGGTGAATTTTCTAAATATGTAAGTGTTTCTTCTACAAGAAAAACATCGCCTGGTTTACGATACTTTGATAAAAAATCTGTAATGCTAGGCGGGGGCATATCTCATAGACTTAGACTTGATCAGCTGATATTGATAAAGGACAATCACATTGCAATAGTAGGTTCAGTTAATACGGCCATCCAGTTAATTAGACTAAAATGTGGTCTCAGTAGAAAAATAGAATGTGAAGTAAGTGATTTTGATGGAATTGTGGATGCCATAAAAGCCGGTGCTGATATTGTAATGTTGGATAATTTTACACCAGAATCGGTTCGCAATTCTATGGATAAAATTAAAAAATTGAGACTAAGAAATAAAGTTGTTATTGAAGTTTCAGGCGGCATTACATTAGATAATATATATCAATATGCATCTTCAATGCCTGACGTAATTTCTATAGGCTCTTTGACTCATTCCTTTCAATCCATTGATTTTAGTCTTGAAATATCTTCCAATTAGAATATGTGTTAATTCTTAATTATCATTGTCTAAATTTGATCGTGTTTGACAAGAAATTTCGTTAAGTTATATTTAACATTCTTTCTATCGGTATCCTTGCTTTAGCTGCTATCTCCAACGGAACTTTGACCTCGTATACTCCATTTATCAGGGAATTATATACTTTTTCTACTGTAATTTTTTTCATATATTTGCATACTGCATCTTTTTTAATTGGAATAAATTCTTTTTCGGGATTTTCCATTTCCATTCTATATAACATTCCAGTTTCAGTTGCTATGATGAATTGATTGTTAGTAGATGTTTTTACTTCTTTCATCATTCCTTCTGTAGATAATATTTTAGTGTCTTTATTGATATCACCTTTCGAAATATGATAAAGTGTAGATGAAGTACAGCTGCATTCGGGGTGAACTAAAAATTCTGCATTTTTATAGTTTTTTAGCATAGTGTTAATGTCATCTGATTTAATACCTGCATGTACATGGCACTCTCCTGGCCATATTTTTATATTCTTTCTCTCGGTAACTTCTGCTACATAAGATCCTAAAAACATATCAGGTAAAAATAAAATCGATTTGGATGCAGGAATGCTTTCTACAACCTTTGTTGCATTAGATGAAGTACAGCAATAATCAGATAATGCTTTAATTTCTGCCGATGTATTCACATAACTTACAACTATTGCGTCTGGATTTTGTTTTTTCCATTCCAGGAGTTCCTCAATGTTTATCGAAGATGCAAGAGAGCATCCTGCATCCAAATCTGGTATCAATACTTTTTTATCAGGACTTATGATCGATGCGGTTTCGGCCATAAAGTGTACACCGCAAAAAACAATTATTGAGGCATCAGTTTCTGCAGCCATTTTTGATAATTTTAAAGAGTCTCCAATAAAGTCTGCAATATCTTGAACTTGTGGAATTTGATAATTATGAGCTAAAATAATAGCATTTTTTTCTTTTTTTAATCTTAGTATTTCCTTGGTGAAGTCAATATTTAATACAGACATTTAATTATATATTCACTGTTTAGTTCTTTAATTTAAATAGTAATAATTCAGTATTTGATTGCCATTGATTTGTTATTCGAGGTAATTGTTGCCTCTAACGATCCAATTTGTATTGGAAATTGTTTTGTGTATATAATAAATATAGGTTTTGTTATTGATATGATGTGCCAACTCACGGATCATTAACCAAGGCTGGAAAAGTCAGAGGTCAAACACCTAAAATTCAAGCACGTCAGAGAACTAGCCCTGCATCCAAAGTAAGAAATAAAGATAATTTTGAAAAAAGATTTGAAAAAAGAATTGCACCTGGTCAAAAAAAACCAGAGAGAACTCATAGACGTTAATTTTATTTTTTATTTTTTATTTTTTATTTTACTTCTAAATAAAAATATTAATGGGTTAAAATAACTTTCAAGTATGTACCACCATATTGCAGAAACTTGGAAGTCGATGTTAAAAACACGATCACAATATCTCAAAGATAAAGCTTATTTATGGAGAAGGGAACCTACAATACATAGAATTGATTCGCCAAGTCGATTAGATAGAGCAAGGGCTTTAGGCTATAAGGCAAAACAAGGCATTATAGTTGTAAGAATTCGTGTAGGTCGAGGAGGGATGAGAAAACAACGACCGGTTTCCGGTAGAAGGCCTAAACATCTAGGTGTTGTTCATATAAAACAAAGTATTAGCATGAAACTGGTTGCCCAACGACGTGTTGGTGAAAAATTCCTTAACCTTAAAGTCCTGGGTTCCTATCTTTTATATAAAGATGGAATGTACGCTTGGTATGAGGTAATTCTCATAGATCCAAATCACCCCGCCATAGTAAAAGACAAAGAAATTAGAAGTAAATTAACTTTCAATTAATTTATTATCTACCTATTTTTTTCCATTATTTTGTTTATTATTTCATTTATTTCAGCTAGTGTCGCATCTCTTTCTATGGTTATATAATAAAAAAGATCTCGCGTTATCTCTGGAATTAATAAAAATGTTACATTTTCATTTTTTTCTATGGTAAAGATTGACTTTCCTATCGATATATTCAATCCTTTCCTTAATTGTTGCCTAGTAGATTCGATATAGCGTTCGTCTCTTGCTTGCTCTGGAGTTAGTAATGGTCTAAGGCCCGTTCTTAATTTGCCTGTAATAGTTCTTCCAAATTTATTTATTATACCAACATATCTAATTTTTTCCGAAATTTTTAGAACTGATAAACATTTTGTTTGATTGAGAGTCAATTCATCTCTTTTGTTATCTTTATTTTCAGACATTTTTCTACTACATTACAGATATTTAGAATGTTATTTTATCCTTGTTTTTAATATATCGGGATTCATGTCCATCCATTTTTGATGATTGTCCATTTTTTAAATGCTGTATTTGTCATTTTTATCAAAATTATTAATTTTTTAACCATTTTATTTTAAATTTTTCTATAACTTGGTGTAAATAATGATATCTTTTTAAGAATATTTATTTTATTTATTCTTACTACTTGTATATTGTGCCTTTTTTAGATGACATTTATTTTGATTGGGATATATATGCATTAATCTTCGATTGTGGTGATACTGTATATACTCATCCAATACAATGGATCCTGTTCGTCATTTATCTGGGAATCTAAAAGTTGATTATATTGATGCGAAATTCAAAATCATTTTTATAAATTAAAATAACTTGAAATTTGTAAAATATTGAATTTCATTATTTCCATATTATTGATTTTTTTGTAATGTGTGGGTTTTCTTTCCCTTTCTCCTATTTTAATTCTTTGTGATTTTATTAGTGTATGATATTTTATGACATTCACATTCACAATCAATTATTTTCGTGTCAAACGAACAGTCTTCATTGGGACCGCACGTTTCATTAACTGGCCATTTACTAGGACAGTCTACATGCTTATCTCTTTTACAGAAAAAAGTCATAAACATATTTTATAAATATTACAAGTCTATATTAAATAATTGTGGTGCATATATCGATCCCTCTCTTACTCTTTTAACTTTGGCAACAGAAAGGTAATGCGGCCATAGCGTAATCATAATTGCACCTGCAGGTACATTTTCTGGAGATTCTATTATTATCAAATCATTTAAATTAACCCCATGATCCTGTAATTTGGTTTTACTTTTTTTAATCAATTCTTCAGGCATTCCACTACTATATAAGTAAACTTTTTCGGTATATTCTATATGTTGAGACACTATTTATAATAAGTTCTGAAATAGAAAAACATACCGTTGTCCTTTAATCTGACTTTATATATCATCAATAATGACTAAAATTGTGTCAAAATTAAATATTATAGATCATCTACTTTATATTTAGTTGTACATCCCATGCATTCGTAAATTTCACTTCCTACTGGTCCTGATACGTTAAACCTCACTATTGTTTTGCATTTTGGACATCTTCCATCAGTGGACTTGGTTTTCTTAATTGGTCTTGCGGTTTTTCTTTTTCTACTTCCCATATTATTTTGAATTATTTAGAGCTTTTAATAAATTAAGTCGATGATTTTAATTATAGATAAATAATAACTAAAAAAATTCTTAATGCAAAATAATAATTGTTTTTATTTATACATTTTTTATTGTGTATCATATTTATTTTGGATGACCTAAAAATTTTGTTAAAATGAAAACTGATAGTGTTGGAGCTGTTAATTCTGAAAATCATCATATAAATACTAAAACATTAATTGAAATTACAATAGTCGGTAAAGATAAACAGGGAATTGTTGCAGATATTACGAAATATATTTTTAAAAATGGTGGAAATATTGAAAAAATAAATCAGAATGTTATAAAGAGTCTTTTTGGAATGCATCTAGAGGCTTCTTTTCAAAAAATCAATAAATCCAAAATGAAGGAAGAATTGGCAAACTTATCTCATCAATTAGAAATGGAAATAAAAGTCCATTTCCATGAAGAAAATAAAATTAAAAATATTGCAGTATTTGTAACTAAAGAGGATCATTGTTTATTAAAAATTCTAAATTCTGTTTCAAATGGTGAAATGGTTTCTAATATTTCTATGATACTAGGTTCAGATGAAAAATTAAAATATATTGCAGATTCACATTCTATTCCTTTTTTTTATATTGATCATGTTAATCATGAAGAAGCCGAACGCAATATTCTTCAATTAGTAGATCAATTTGATATCGATCTTATTGTTTTAGCTAGGTATATGCGAGTATTAACAGCTAATTTTGTGTGGCGATATCCTAATAGAATAATAAACATTCATCCTTCGCTATTGCCTGCTTTTCCTGGTGCACTGGCATATGTTCAAGCCTATGAAAGGGGAGCAAAAATAATAGGCTGCACAGCGCATTTTGTAACCGAGGATTTAGATCAGGGTCCAATAATAATTCAAGAATCCTTCAAAGTTTTACCTGATGATACTTTGGAAACAATAAAGAATAAAGGCAAAATAGCGGAATCAACAGCATTGTTGGAGGCAGTAAAGCTCTTTTTAAATGATAAATTAGAAGTATACTGGGGAAAAGTAAATTATAAAACATAATTAAATGTATTTTTATATTACCTAGTATCGCGTTTCAATTGTGGTTGTTGTAGTATGGTAGAGGAAATAAAAAATTTAAATCAACATGTATTTACTAATCTACTCGATTCATCCAAAATTGATACAGTCATAATTCCACTTGGTTCGATTGAGCAACATGGGGCACACTTGCCTTTTTCAACAGATACTATAATCGTGGAATATATATCTAAAATTGTTGCACAAAAAAAAAATGCTTTTTTACTTCCTTCACTTTATTATGGTGTTTCTTTCGAACATGAGCCTTATTTTAATGTCTCTATAAGTTATAATATTCTCATAAATTTTATTTCAGATATTTGTATATCTTTATTTAAGCAAGGAATCAATTACATATATGTTATCAATGGACATCATGGAAACATAGGTTTACTGCAGTATATTGGACAGCATATTTCAACAAAATATTCTATAAAAGGAAAGTTTTTTTATTATATTAATTATTGGCAAATTCTAGACAAAAATTTTGATCATGCTGGCGAAGTTGAAACATCCCTTATGTTAGTTGTATGTCCCGATCTAGTAAGAATGGATTTGATGGAAAAGGGATTGGAATTGGTAGATGACAAAAATAACTACATCGATAAAATTGGAATAAATATGTCCATCAACAATCCGGGCGGATTTATTAAGTTTACAAAAAATGGTATTTGGGGCAATCCCATTAACGCCTCATGTGAAAATGGAAAAAAAATGTTATCGAGTATTACTGAAAAAATCATATTATTAATTTCAGAAGAATATTACAAATAAATCATCACCTTGTTACAGTTTATCATAAATTAAAAAATAAATTTATAATAGAGCCTTGATTTGATAAACATTAGGTTAGATAAAAGTTGTCAGTAGATATGGCTGTAAAGGTTCTGGATGAGAGCCTTGGTAAGGATGTATTAATTAAATTAAAAGGTGGCAAAGTTATTAGAGGAAATTTACAAGGCTTTGATCAACACATGAATTTATTATTAGAAGGTTCTGTTGAAATTCTAGAAGAAGGTAAATCTGATGACATAGGTAATATTGTTGTAAGAGGAGATAATGTGGTGATTATATCTCCTCCGCAGTTTAAATAATATTATAAAAAAAGGAGGAATACGATTTGACAAAAGGAACAACATCTATGGGTAATTTTACCCGAAAAAAAACACATATTCGTTGTAGACGGTGTGGATACAATTCATTTCATAAGCGTGGTAAGACTTGTTCTAAATGTGGATATCCTGACTCCAAACTTAGAAAATATCGATGGATAAAAAGACGGGTAAAATGAAACAAATACTTTGATCGTGTAAAGTCGTTATATTATATTAATAATTATAAAGATTCTGAATGCTAGGTTTTTTAATTGTTTTAGGCTCTGTTCTATTAGGGATGATTTGTTCGATTTTTATATATCGATTGCTAATAACTAAAACAGAACATAAATCCAAATTATATAACGATATTAAATCCGAATTAAATAAACTTGCATTTGAAAAAGATGTTACACTAGAAGCATTGGATAAAATTAAACATTATATGGACGAGAAAAAAATAGATATATATGAAAAGGATAGACTTTTGTTAAAGTGTAGTAAACTTTTAGAACATTATAATGGTCAGATTTTCAAACTACAACCCATTGTCGAAGTGCAAGAGATTTACGAGTATCATAAGCAAATATTTTCTTTGATATCGGATTCTATTGCTAAATTAGATAAAAGATTGACTAATTTTCCCAACTATATCAGAGAGGAGGTGGAAAATAGAAATATTGATAAAAAAGAAGTAAAAACCGAGAATAAATCAGAATTATATTCTATCCCGATATCTCGGAAAAGTACTAATAATAGTAAATTAGATGGATTACATAAATTTATTGATTCTCTAAATCCTTTTAGTAAATCAAAAAAAAAAGGATTGAATGTGATAAATGCTTCTGAAGAGAATGATTCCACGACTTTTTCTGCGATTATTAATAACCCTGATGATGAAAATGACACAAAAAATTGTAATAATAATAATAACTATGAAAAAAAAAATATACCTAATGTAAAAACAGATGGTTTAGGAGACTTGGATATAGAAGAAATAAATAAAATTCAGAAAGATATTTTAAACATATTACAAAGATTGGAAAATACATCTGTTAAAGTATGATTTCATCTACATTATTTTTATTTCGTAATTCACGTGAAATTTAAATACTCTCAAACGTTCATCTCACAGTTAGTTGTTATGTTAACATCATCAAACAATTCTGGATGTAGTTCTTTAAAAAAAAGCTTAGAGAAAATTACGCGGGATATAATATATACGCATATAGGTAGTGATTCGCTCCTTATAGGATTAGGTAGTGGGCGAGCTGTTTCTGAAATTGTGAATAGTTTGCCTGATTCAATTATTAAAAATTGTGAGTTTATTTGTACATCACTTCAAATAAAAATTGATGCTGAAAAAAAAGGATTAAAAGTTTTAGATGAAACAAAGATTCCATTTGTGGACCTTGTCATTGATGGTGCAGATCAGATTGATAAAGATTTTTTTATGATAAAGGGTGGAGGCGGTGCCTTATTAAGAGAAAAAATATTATATTATTCTTCAAAAAAGACAATTATTGTAGGAGATTTTTCCAAGTTTGTTAATTGTTTTTCAAGGTCCCTCCCCCTTGAAGTAATTCCTTTTGGCCGAACTGCGGCAACTTCTTTTTTAATTAAGATGGGTGGTAAACCTGTTCTTCGAACTTTAGAAAAGGGTTATCCCTATTTGACTGAAAACGGAAACGTAATTTTGGACACAATGTTTGATAATTATAATAACATTCTGGATTTAGAAAAAAAAATGCAAAAAATACCTGGAATTTTGGAAACAGGGTTTTTTATAAAGCCTGCTTCAATTTATTACAAGGCATTAGAAGATGGAAAATTTCAAATATTAGATAAAGTTAATAGAAATGATTTTTGTGTTCATAATTCAATTTGACTTAATTTATCTTGTAATAGATAATGTGAAAGGATGAGATGCAAAATTTTTGTGATCTTTTAATTACAAATGCTAAAGTAGTGATACCTAAAATTGGAATTGTAAATACAAATATTCTTATTGAAAATGAAAAAATTAAAGATATAACAAATTCCATTGATAATATCTCATATTCAAAGAAAATTGATGTTCGGGAAAAATTTGTTTTGCCTGGATTGATTGATCCTCACATTCATTATGGCGTTTTTTCACCTGTAGATCGATCTTCGACAACCGAGTCTCGTTCCGCAGTCATAGGTGGTATCACTACGATGATGCGAATGCTAAGATTGAATGAATCCTATGAACAAAAAATAACTGAACATCTGAAGGCAAGTGAAAACAATCATTTTATTGATTATTCTATACATGCTTCAATTCTAAACCCAAAGCAGATTGATAATATTCCTTATCTTTGTAAACTAGGAATAACCTCATTTAAACTGTATATGAATTTAGGATCTACTGATAATAGGATATTGATGGACATGAATCCTTATGAAAATAAAATAATTCCAGAATATGTTAACGTATCAGATGATCTTTGTAAAGATGTACTCCAAAAATCATCGTATTTTCATAATTCTGTAGTATTAATTCATGCAGAAGACCACAACATGTGTTCTAATCTAATTAATAAATATAAATCTAAAAACTTTACAAATAATAACCATATAGGTCCAGATAAGAAGTATAATACTTTGGACATCTGGTCCAAATCTAGACCATCAGAAAGCGAAGTAATTGCAATTAAAAAGATTGTAAATCTTGGTAGAAAATTTCGATCAAATTTATACTTTGTTCATGTAGGCTCAAATGACGCCTTAGATGCGATTTTAATGGAAAAACAGGTTGGTGGTTGTAATGTCTATGTCGAAACATGTCCACATTATTTGACCCATTCTACCAAATACAATGATATTAGAGGAAAAGTTGTTCCTCCACTACGTTCAAAAAATGATATTGCAAGTTTATGGGTAGCTTTGAGAAATGGCGTAATAGATACTATTGGTACCGATCATGTTGCAAATGTTTTAAATATGAAATATGGTGAAAAAAGAGATATCTGGACGGCTCTTGCGGGATTTCCAGGAGTTGCAACCATGTTACCCGTTTTATTGCATTATGGTGTTAATTCCGGACAAATATCTATTGAAAGAGTGGCTGAATTAACTAGTTATAATACTTCCAGGATTTTTGGAATGTATCCACAAAAAGGCACTATTCAAAAAAATTCAGATGCCGATCTTGTTGTAGTTGATTTAGATCTGACTAGGAGAGTAAACCCGGATGTTTTACAATCATCTTCAGATTATAGTATTTATGATGATTATATTTTACAAGGATGGCCTGTAATTACTATTTCTAGAGGGGCCGTAATTATGGAAAATGGGGTCGTATATGAAGATAAAATTGGACATGGCAAATTCATTAAAAGAAATA
>JBBRRG010000006.1:0-17826 GCA_038200895.1 Candidatus Nitrosocosmicus sp.
AATAAAATACAAGGAAGGTTTATCGGATCTACAACTAATAATAATAATTTTTCATATGGAGAAGAAATAGTAAAAAAAATTCCATTGTTTACAGAAAATTTTGACATTACCAAAAAAACCGAAGAAACACAATTAATTTTAACAAAGAAATGGGTAACATCAACAAAAAAAATCGAAATTCCAATAAAATATGAAGAGGCGTATATAAACGGTAAAGAATTTGACTCTTATAGTGAAAATGAAATG
Source organism: Candidatus Nitrosocosmicus sp. (assembly GCA_038200895.1). Classification (GTDB taxonomy): domain Archaea; phylum Thermoproteota; class Nitrososphaeria; order Nitrososphaerales; family Nitrososphaeraceae; genus Nitrosocosmicus. Next base: position 247 of record JBBRRG010000006.1, read on the forward strand.
ATAGAAATCTTTTCAAAAATAAAAGACAAACTAACCGATGTTTTTTCTCATGAGAAGGACAAAAACAAAGATGGTAATGAAGAAATTCCACATTCAGAAGATATTGAAGTTATTCATCATAAAAACAACTATCTTCATAATAAAAAATCTACTAATTATAATGAAAAATTGATACCAATATCTATTGATAAAAATAACTACAATTCTAAAAAAGAAGAGAATATTATACCAATATGGGGTGAAGAAATAATAATTAATAAAAAAATGGTAAAGCTTGGAGAAATAGTTATAAAAAAATATGAAACTAATGAAAAACGGAAAATAGAAATAGATGTTAAATCAGAACAGCTAACTATAAAATATCCCGACAATCACAAAGAAGAAATAATATAATAAAATTTAAACTAAAAAATTCTATGGTAATTATATATCTTGTTATTTAATAATACATATGTCTGCAAGCAACAATAAAGATAATATCGACTGGAACAATGTAATAAAAAAAGAAGCCATAGGAACTGATGGTTTGGATTTAGGTGAAGTCCATGAAGTGGGGGATACTTATATTATAACACAAAAAGGTCTTTTAAATAAAAAAAGATATCACATACCCATCTCCTCTGCAGAAAGTTTTGATGGAGATACTCTCAGATTAAGGGTTAGTGAAATTGAATTGAAGGGATTTGAAGAAACAAGCGGTCAAAAATTTGATGAATATTCTTCATTTAAATCTTCGGATATGTCAAAAGAACTTGAAACAAAAATTCCAGTAATGGGTGAAAACCTCGAAATTACCAAAAACATTACCGAAGATAATGTGAATATAATAAAAGAACCTATTATGGAAACAAAGACGGTGGAAATTGAATTAACCCGTGAAATGGTCACCATTGAAAGAAGACCTGTTGATAACAACTATTCTTCATCTGATTCATCGATGCCACCTTCAGAAAAATCATTATCATCAATAGAAGGACCAGTGGAATCCAGAACAGAAATATCTATTCCATTAAAAAGAGAAGAACCGGTTGTAACAAAAAAACCATATGTTAAAGAGGAAGTTATAGTAAAAAAGAAACCAGTTACTGAAACAAAAACTATAACTGAGGACATAACTTATGAAAATATAAAATACGAAAATAAATCAAATAAAGAAATAAGAGAAGGATCTGTTAGAAAAGATAATCAGGATAAGGAAATTTGATAAATAAATTTATGTTTATACTCTTCCTCACAAATTATAAAACTGAAAAACAATAAGACAAATACAAAGGTAATTGGCAATATAAATAAAAATAAATCTATTTTATAATATTTTATCGATTATTATTTCTTTAATTATAGTTTAAAATATACATTTTATATTAATTTTCTTAGATGCAGTTTAATTCGATATCTTTTTGTCAATCGAATTGTTGATATATTTCATAACATGGTAAAAACCATATTAGAAACTTTTCATATTGAAAAGAATTTACTTTGATTTGAATTTAGCTAGCATTATTAGTCCTTTCGATTTTAAAACCAATCCTTACTTCAGCTTGATATTCGATTTTTTGTTCATGGTCAAGTCTAAAGGTTACCTTACCCATTTCACCCCATTGGATGTTTTTTACAGTCTTGGATGCCTCTTTAAAAGCATTATTAACTGCATCAGTAATATCAGTCTCAGAGGTTCCTACAATATCTATATATTTATAAACCATATATATCGATAAAAAGCATTACTTAAATAATTTTTTAATTTAAATAGAAAAATAATTTCAACTTTTAAAATTGAAATTTACAATAAACAAAGTGATATTATTTTTGTGATGGAATCTACAACATATTAAACAATAAAACATAAAATAAAAAATTCAGATGAGAATCATTTATAAAAAAATGGAAAAAATACAATTATAAATTATATCAAAATTTGATAATCCATACCTGAAGAAGGAAACATTTCATCCGTTCCCTTATATCTTCAGAAAAACCATTGAATAATTGTTTGCAGAAATTTTGATATGTATAATATTATAAATAAATATATTTAAAATTCTATATCAATTCTAAAATATATCAATGATAGAGAAACAATTATTTTAAAATAATTCAAAAAAAATATTCTATTAAATAAAATATAACTTCAAATCTGTAGATAGCATCACATATTCAAAAATGAAAATATGCTTATATCAATCAATTCTCATAATATTATAGACAATATAATGGTCGATCTAATTTACGGGCGAGGTATTTCAGATATCATGCTAGAAACGCCATTTTATCTAAACTTGATTAAAAAATATATTGGTATAAAATTTTTCAATTCCAAATCCTTTATATACGGTTCGGTTGACATAAACAATACCTGTAATTTACACTGTTCTCACTGTTATTGGTGATTAAATAGAAAAAACGAAGATGAAGAACTAACTGCAAGTGATTGGAAAAAAATTATTAGAGAGCGATTTAAAAAAGAAAAAATATTTGTTACCACGCTAATTGGTGGCGAACCGCTACTTCGCCCTGATATTATTAAAACTTTTTGTGACGAAATGCCAAGGAGAGTTTGTATCGGTACAAATGGGACTTTACCGATACCAAGATTTGATAATCTTTACTTTTACTGGATATCATTAGATGGAACTGAAAAAATACATGACAACATAAGAGGCAAAGGTTCTTATAAAAAAACAAAAGATAATATTTTAAAACATATTTCAGGTCCAAATCGCAATGGCAAACCCGTATGGAAAGATATTTGGATTACAATGACCATAAATATTTTGAATTTTATCTCCATAAAAGATGTCATAGAAGAATGGAAAGATAATGTAAATAAAATAGGATTTCAATTTCATACCCCATTTGTGAAGGACGATCCATTATGGATTCCATATGGCGAGAAACGTAATAAAATAGTCGATGAGTTAATTAAATTACAGAAAGAATATCCCAAGTTTGTAATAAATAATGAAAAGCAATTAAAGCTTATGAAGGGAAATTGGGGAGGAAAAGGTACAACACCTATTCAATTTCCAACCTGGGCAATACGTTCTTTAGATCACAAAGGAAGGAAAAGAGACCATGTTGTATAGGAAGCTCTGATGCTAAAGGATTAAAACCGATATGTGAAGATTGCGGTCTTGGTTGTTATTCGGTGCTAGTTGCCCAAGGAATAAAAGAGAAACATTTGCAAATTTAAATTTTTTATAAAAATATGTTTTAAATAAAATAAGTATTTTATTGGAATAAAAATAATATAAAACATTTAGAAAGCCTCTGGTTATAAAATTCATTAATATAATAATTGGCTTTAAAAAGGCATATAACAAATTTAAATTAATTCTCATTCCAAAGTTTTTAAAATCAAATTAAAAAGATGTCAAAATAAGCGAATATAACAATATAGTGATTTAAACAGTCACTCAATTATAGACAAACTAATGATTCTGACAATAAGACAAAATTATTTTATTTTACCTAAATCTCATATTGTAATTAAAACAATTGAATTATATCATTTGAATGAAGAAATACAAGATAATACATTACAAAAAAAAATAAAAGAACGCTACAAAACCTTTTTGGTGTGAGGCAACAAATAGATAAAAATTTCATGAATTCTAACCATTATCCTCGACTAGCCTTTTTAATATATATCGATGGCATCTAGGATCCGATTCGTTTTCATAACATAAAAGAACTACATCATTGTTTTTTGAAAAATCTTTTATCCACTTTATTTTAGATTTTGCAATAAAAGTATTCATCTCATTGTAATATAAAGTTACAAATTCATCCCACCTTATTTTTTCTTGCTCAAACATATCATATAATGACCTTGAGGGAGCTACATCATTAAACCATGCATCAATTTTATTTTGCAGAGGATAAGAAAGGTATGTGGCTACTGCAATTTTATAAAAATCATTTTTGTAATTTTTTAAATTTGATAATGAATCTGTATAAACGGTCACATATTACAATATATGTTATCATATTTTAAAATTAGTTTCCTTAATGACATAATGATATATGTATATAAACAATACAATTACACTATTAAAAAAGTATTCAACATTAACATGAAAAAAATATTTTGAATGTCTTCATATAACAGCCAAGAAACACAGAGGTTCTACTATTTAAATAGAAGATCATCAATTAATTACATTTGTAAATAGATGTCAAATGAATATGCTCACCCAGAAGTTTTAGTCGATACAAAGTGGACAGAAGAACATCTCAAAGATTCAAATGTACGAATTGCAGAAGTAGATTACGATCCAAAATCAAATTACTTTCTAGGTCATGTACCTGGAGCAGTTTTGTTTGATTGGAGACAAGATATAAATGATCCCATCAGCAGGAATATACTTTCAAAACAAGCATGTGAAAAGCTACTTTCTGTAAAAGCAGGATTAAATAACGAATCCATTCTTGTCTTATATGGCGATTTTAATAATTGGTTTGCAGCATTTGCGTTTTGGGTTTTCAAATATTACGGATACAAAGATATAAGAATTATGAATGGGGGAAGAAAGAAATGGCTGGAAGAAGATCGATCTATTACCAAAGATATTCCAACATATCCAAATGGAAATTTTAAGGCCAATGAACCAGATGAAAAGATCAGGACGTACTTAAATTATGTTTCAAATTCAATAAATAAACAGGATGCCATAGTTTTGGTGGATGTAAGATCCCCACCAGAATTTTCAGGAGAAATTACTGCACCACCAGAATATCCTACAGAGCATGCTCAGCGAGGTGGTCATATTCCTGGAGCAGTAAATATACCTTGGTCAAAAGCAGTAAATGAAGATGGAACCTTTAAACCCTTGGAAGAATTAAAAAAACTCTATCAAGAAAGAGGAATTACACCAGAAAAGGAAATAATCTCATATTGCAGAATTGGAGAGCGTTCATCTCATACATGGTTTGTATTAAAATATCTTTTAGGTTATCCAAATGTGAAAAATTATGATGGTTCATGGACTGAATGGGGAAACATGATTGGAAATTTGATCGAAAAATAAAACGTAAAATAGAATAAACTATTTTTTTATTTACCAGCATCATTTTCTTAAGTTAATTTTTTTATCAAAATATGGAATAAATAATTGGTAATGTTCGAAATTTTTATTTCGTTTTTTTCCATAATTATTTCCATTAGCTCTTGATTATTTTCATTAACCCAGCGAGTTACCTCCAAGTCAGCGGTTGGATCATCAGAAACAAGATGAACTATATGTCCAACACACATTTTCTTATTCATAAAATCATCTAATTTTGCCAAAGTTGCAGAGCATTCAGTCCCAAGTTCATACATTTCAAAATCCGGGAAATTTTTAAAACATTTTACATTAAATTTTTTTATTAAAAGTGAAATGTCACTTTTACACTGATCAATAGTGTGCAACGATTCAAAATTTTCAGGATTCAAAGGTTTTAATTTTGCTATCCACCCATATTCAAATGGAGAATCATTTACTTGTTTTGGATTGGATAGTAGATTCTTATTGATTTCTAGGATTTTTCCAGAAATAGGAGATCTAATAACTCCGAAATAATTCAAGCTTTCTATAGTGCCTAAACTCCTACCTTTGTTAACAATCTCACCTTCTGATTTGAGTTTTATTTTTTCTATCTTTCCTGATATATAAGACAGTATAGGCATTATACCCACTTTAACATTTACAGATTCATTAAAAGATGGAGAATATTTATAATCAATTAACTTAAAATCTGCCCATGTAAAATTTTGGATATCGTATAAATATTGCGTTGGAAATCTACAATTGTCAATTTTAATAGTTAATAAAGACATGTTACGATATTAAAAAGAACTAATAGATTTAAAAGATAAAGTCATTTCATTTATTAATCAAATCATTATTTAACTGTAACAGATTTGGCCAAATTTCTTGGATAATCGGGGTCGATGTGCATTTTAAGGGACAGATAATACGCCATAAGCTGTAATGGAATGACCTCTATAACAGGGTAAAGATAATTCAAACATTCTGGTATTTCTATATAATGATCATAAAGGTCATGATTTTTATTTGAAATTCCAATAATTTTTGCACCACGTGATTTAATTTCATTTGCACTTGAAATAACATCTTGGTACGTTTCATCAATAGGATTTATCACAATAACTAGAGATTTAGAATCGATCAGAGCCAGAGGACCATGTTTAAGCTCCCCTGCTGCAATACCCTCTGCATGAATATAGGCAAGCTCTTTAATTTTTAGAGACCCCTCCAAAGCAATAGGGTAATGAATTGATCTCCCTAAAATATAGATGTCTTTAATTTCTCCATCAAGTTCAGATACTAATGATTTTATTTTATTATCCAATTTCAAAGTTTTTTCCATAATTTCTACCAATTTTTTTTGATTTATTTTATCTTCATAGAGTTGGTTGCCAGATAACAAATTGACGATATTATATATAACCATGAGCTGTCCGATAAAACTTTTAGTTGCCGCAACACCTATTTCAGGTCCACAATTTAAAACAATAACAGAATCGCTTAATCTTGCTAAAGAGGATGTCGGAATATTAATGATTGAAAGGATTTTTACCCCGTGATCCTTCACTTTTTTTATTGGATGAATGACATCAGCTGTTTCACCACTTTGAGAAATGGCAATAATTGCAGCATTCGGTTCTAAAGTATCCGAAATATAATGAAATTCGCTTGACACTATAACCTCAGATTTTATTTTTGCATATTTTGCTAAAAGATGCTTAGCTAATAATCCAGAATGATAACTCGTCCCACTTCCTGTTATATACACATTAGAGGCGCTTTTGAGATAATTGCAGAACTTTTTGAAATCATTATTCTTATTATAAGAATTAAATAATATAGATGGTTGCTCATGTATTTCTTTTATTGTATGGTGTGCGTATTTTCCTTTTTCAGTTGAACCCAACTCCCATGCAACTTGAGTGATAGGTCGAGCAATTTTATTATTATTTATATCAAATATATTATATTTCTCTCCTTCTATAGTAACAATATCACCATTATCTAAAAAGATAGCTTTATCAGTATATTTTAAAAACCCAAGAACATCACTTGACAAGAAAAGAGCGGATGGAGCGATCCCAATTATTAATGGTTCATCGAATCGAGCTCCACAAATTAATCCATTGTTGAAAATTGCAACAAATGCAAAAGAGCCCTTTAAAATTTTACAAGTCGCTATAAGAGATTTTTCATAATCATTGCTAAATTCTATACAATATTTTTCTAAAAGATGGGGAATAACTTCGCTATCTGTTTGGCTTTTAAAGATATGACCTTCTTTTGAAAGTTTTTCTTTCAAATCATGATAATTTTCAATTATGCCATTATGAACAACAGCGATTTCAGATGTACAACAAAAATGAGGATGTGCATTTTTATCACTTACACCTCCATGAGTCGCCCATCTCGTGTGTCCAATTCCTATATAGCCAGGCAATTTAGTAAATTCCAAGATTTTGTTGACCTCGGCAACCTTTCCCACACCTTTACTAATCAAAATTTTTCCATTATTCAAAGTGGCTATTCCAACGCTGTCATAGCCACGGTATTCCATTTTTTTCAGACTATCAACTAATAGAGGGGCCGCCTCCAATAACTGTCCATTATACCCGATGATAGAACACACAATAAATTATTTATCCATATGATTTAAAACCTTTATTAAACAAATGAATATACCATTATAAAATATATTATAACTTAGTATAATTAATTTAAAAAATTAAGAAAACAATAATTTTTTTTATATGATGAAATTTATACCAGTAAAAAAATATTATAGGTGGTTAGGGATTAATGGTAATTGAAAAAAAAATAATCTATAGGCAGGAAGACAAAGTATTTGAAAAAAAAATTATCATGTTAGAGAATGAAAAGAAAATTCATATTTTGTCAAATCCAATAGCTTGGAAAATTTTAAAATTAATATCAGATAAACCAAAATATGCTGCTCAAATAGCAAAAGAATTAAAAATTTATGAACAGAGTGCTTATTATTATATAAAGAAATTAATTTCTATTGAGGCTATCAAAGAAATTGGAACAGATTTTGTACGAGGTGGAACAGCAAAACTATACCAGACTTCAAGTCCGTCGTTTGGTATAGAGATGTCGTGTGGCGAAAAGCAACTTAACAACAAGAGCTTTGAAAAAGACAAAAACTACATTAAAAACGAAATAACCAAAAAATTCTTAAAAGGATTTATCAATAATGAAAATTTTTTTGATGGTTTGATAATTGTAGGCTCACCTAATCCTCATGGTATTTTCAAAACATCAGCAAGAGATGGACATTATGCGATCCAGCTAGCTTTTTATCTTGGAACAATTTGCAATGTGCCTCAAGGTTTTATTGTAAAACTTGATGAAGATGCAAAAGCAGAAAAAGAATTGGAAGATAATAATTTATTCATAATAGGAGGTCCAGGTACAAACATAGTTTCATCAGAATTCAATAAATATTTACCGATAAAATTTAAAGAAGATAATTATTGGTCAGGTTTGTTAGACAAATCAGGCAAAATATATCATTTAGATAATTTAGGAATTATTACCAAAATTAAAAATCCTTTTAATAAATCAAAAAATATCATTTTAATTGCAGGGGTCAGATCTATAGGTACAAAATCTGCAGTAATAGCATTTACCAACTTTAGCAAAAAAACTTTTTCAGATTTTACAGGAAATGAAAATGAATGGGCCGCAATTGTACAAGGATACGATATGGATAGCGATGGAAAAATCGATTATGTAGATATTGAAAAAGTAGAAAGAGTATAAAAAGACAACAATAACAATAAAATGAAATAATATATAAGTTAAGACTTACTGTTTGTGGATTCAACAACTGGAGTGATATGAACAAGAATTTCTAATTCTTCATCCTTCTTTACTAGGTAACCTGGAAGATTTATTTTCCTATTTCCAATACTAACATGACCATGAACGACAATTTGTCTGGCCTGGTATGGCGATTTTAGATTAGATCGTTTCATAACCATGGTTTGTAATCGCCTTTCCAAAATATCTTCAATTTTAAGATTAAGGATATCGTCCAATGTAGAACTAGATGTTACAAGACCAAACCTAGAGAGATAATTAAGCAATTTGGTTTCTTTTTCTTGTCTTACCTCTATAGGGAGTGACAAAAGGGATCTTGCCTGATTTCTTATTCTTGCAATTTCGGTTTGAGCTTTCCATAGTTCTTTTTTATTTCTTAATCCATAAGAACCAACTACATATAATTCTGAGCTGATTTGATCGCTTGTCCATATGCTTCGTGGTCTTGTATAACTTTTTTTGGCTTTTCTTGGATCTCCCATCTATATCACCTATATTATTTAGGTGCGTTTCCTGAAGCAGGGGCCTTTCCGGCTACTTTCTTAACACCTACTGCAGTAGCTCTTCTGCCGGTATTTCTTGTTCTTTGACCTCGAACTCTAAGTCCAAACATATGTCTATATCCTCTCCAACTCATGATAGATTTCTCTCGGTCTATATCATTAGATTTAATAAAATCCAAATCAGATGTAATCAAATGAACATCAGTTCCTGTATCCATATCTTTTCTTCGATTAAGATACCAATCCGGGACTCCAAGTGATTTAATATTTTTTAATGCATTTTCGACATCAGAAATATCTTTATCTGTAAGAAAACCTATTCGAAGATAAGGATTAATATTTAAAGATTGTAAAATTACTTGGGCCAGATTATAACCAACACCTTTTACTAAACTTAAGGCTATTATTGATTTTTTACTACCCTCGACATCTTTTCCGGCAATTCGGAGTATATGTTTAAACTCTTCCTGCGACAATTTACTATAATAAAAAGAAAATATTTTCCTAAATAAAAACTATGCTAGTTATTTTTTAACCTATTTTATCCAAAAAAAATATGTAAAAATCACATGTTTTATAATTTTAAAGTGTTTCATTTTTCTTTTTCTTTATATTTTTAACCTTAAAATTGAAATTTTTACAATAATAAGGACTGATCAAGGCCAAATAAATCTTATATTCTAGAAGGATGATATAGTATCAGGAAAAGATGAACAAAGAACAAAATTTAGTAGAAACTAAATTAATAAAGAACAATAAAGACCTAGAATGGGAAAAATATCAGATAGATTTGGAACTCGCAATAGAAAATCATTAGTTAATACATTGTTTTATAACAGTTTTAAAATTGTCTAGTTTTTAAGATAAAAATTAATAAGTCACTAGCGATACTTATTATATCATTATGATTTCTGATTGGTTTTCTAGGGTCGGAAGTGCCATTCCTAGAGGATTTTCACGCCATTATATTCTAGAACTTTTATCAGATCAGCCCATGACAGGTAAGGAAATTATTGATAAAGCCATAGTTCAGACTGAAGGAAAATGGAAGCCCTCTCCAGGATTAATATACCCATTGCTGGGCAGATTGTTAGAAGAAGGACTCATTGAAGAACATGAAAATGGAAGATACAGAATTACTAAAAAAGGAGTGGCCATAGCATCAGATATTAAATATGCCCATAACATAATACAAAAGCACTTGGATGTGGTATTCAGAATTGGAAATATGGGAAGATTCATGACAATGGATTTACTCGATAGAATATTCACAATAGGTTCCACACTTAGCTCTAATCTAAATAGAATGACAGAAGAAGAAAAAAACAAGTATAAGGAGTTTTTGGTAAATGAGCTTAACAAATTAAGTAAACAAGATAAACTTCAAATTCAAGATAAAAATAAACTTCAAATTCAAGATAAAAAAATAGATGAAAATAACATACTTTAGATGCTTATGAATAATGATACCCTTAAAAAAGGCGCAGATTTTTTATTAAAAGGCGGGACACTATTATCAGAACCTTGTCAAATTTGCAATGGTCTTCTTATAAAATTTAAAGGTGATATAATGTGTTTGAATTGTCAAAAAGTAAATCAAAATACCCACGAAATTGAAAAAACTTATGTTCAAACATCTGAAGAAAAAAAACAAGAAACAAATCAAAATACTTTAGGAACAGATATAACAAATAAACATGACCCACAGGAAATAAATAATTATAAAGATCTTCTAATACAAGTTGAAAAAACAATTATTAAGAGAATACTGGAAAATAATAAATCAATAAACATTGAAAATGATATAGATAAACAAAAAAAGAATTTGAAAATGCTTTTACTTTATCTGAAAATAATGGAGAAATTAAAAAGGATGCAATAAATGGCATGAATAGTTTGCAAAATGACATTAACCATATATTTTTCCCTCTTAATAATTGGTTGTAAATTTTTCTGCTCTCAAATATTTTAAGTGTTCTTTAATTGCTTTTTTATTAATTCCTTTATTTTTTAATTTTTTTCGTATTAGTACTTCAAGGATTGTCTTATTAATCAGTTATTATCTCAACTAAAATAAATAAAAAATAGAATAATATTGAATTATCAATATCAGTCAATATAACAAAAGCATGAGATAATAATAGTTTATCAAATAATATTTTTAAAGAATAAAGTACAGCCATTTTATACGAAACTAAATATTGTATCATAGATCTCACTTACCTAGATGAAGTTTTAAAAAATACTTTTTATTTTTTTATCAGAAAATAATATGATGACATTAAAGCACAATTTATGTATATCTGAATCAAATACTCTATAGTGATATTTTCAGTAAAACTATTAAATTTTATAACTAGCATCTTTGTAATTCCAGATCACTTTTTTAATAAGATTTTACCTTCCACCATCCAATTATTAGCAGTTGTTGAGCCTTTTGGGATAATACCAATATTAATAAATCTCACAAAAAAATGGAAAAAGAGACAAGTAAAGCAATGTCTAAATCCGCGGCTGTAACATCAGCACTCTTATTGATGATTTTTGGTGTTGCAGGAACACAGATTTTATCCACTTTTGGAATTACTATAAATAGCTTTATGGTTGCTGGAGGAGCTTTATTATTTATAGTATCATTGGAAATAATGAGACATGGTGAACTAAGAAATTTAGAGAATGATTTGCAAGAAACAGGAATCATACCCATTGCTTTTCCCCTCATAGCAGGTCCTGGAGCAATTACTTCAGTAATAATTTCTCAGCAGAAAGATTGACTCATAGTGACATTACTATCAATAATAATTGTCATCGGTATAACATATCTTGTATTGTGTTCTATTAATCCCATTTACAGAATTTTAGGATATAGAGGTTCTGAGATAATTTCAAGAATATTTGCAGTCATATTAACAGCCATTGCAATTCAATACATAGTAGAGAGATTAAGAAATATAATTATAAAATAGATTAAAGTCAGTTTTTTTAATTGGTCTATTTTACTCTTTTATTTGATTTGATTCTTTTTAACTAATTTTATTTTAAAATAAACTAAAATATCAATATGTATCCAGAATAATTATGACTATAATTTTAACAAGTAAAGATATTGATGCTCCTATAGATAAATTATGGAATGTTATATCAGATATTGATAAGGATCCCGAATATTGGCATGGAACAAGGTATATTAAAAATATTAAAAAAGAAGGAAATACTATAGAGAGAGAAAGCATAATATCGTTTAAAGATTACAAGTGTAAGGAAATAGTAACACTGCACAACAAAAACCAAATAACTATAGAAATAGTTGAAGGACCTCTTATTGGTAGAAAAACAATAACATTAGAAGAAATTAACGAAAACAAAACAAGAATAAATGTAAAATGGGATATATATATGAAAGGATTTATGGGATTATTTACAATTTTTGTAAAAAAACACATTTTGAAAGGAACTGAAGAAGCGCTTTCCAGAATAGCAAATAAGGCAACAGAGCAGAAAAAGGAAAAAGAAATATAATTTTGACGTGGATATAAAATACAATTACCGATCCTAACTAGGATAGAGAACCTTGAAATAGAAATTCTTGTGTAAAAAGTATATTATAAAATAAAATGATGTATCAAATATAATAAAACTATTTTGTTAATGTTCTCAATATACTATCAGTCTCTAAATAAGAACAAAAAAACAGAACAATTTTATGTTTATGGTTTATGACATCCCATATTTTGGTCTATACCATAGATTTTATTTTTTGAATTTATTTTCATCTTATCCTTTGCTTGAATAATGTGTTTTGAAGTTATTTTGAATTTTTCTAAATGATGTTTTTCTATCTTAGAACTGTTGTTCTGCTCCATATTTTTTTCATGTTCTTTTAAAAAATCTCTTAATGCCATAATAGCAGCAGAATTAATCAAACCTTCGATTTCTGCACCGGTAAATCCAACAGTTAATTCCAATATTTTTTTGATAGATATTGAATTATAATCAATAGGTTTCTTTTTAAGGTGTATTTGAATTATTTCTTTTCTTGATTCCTCATCGGGAAATGGAATTTCTATAACTTTATCAAATCGTCCAGGTCTTAGTAATGCTTCATCTATAATATCAACTCTATTTGTTGCTCCGATAACAACAACACCATTAAGAATCTCTAATCCATCCATTTCTGTTAACATTTGGCTTATCATTCTTCCAGTTACTCCAGATTGCCCTATTTCAGATCCTCTTTTTTGAGCTATCGCATCAAGTTCATCAAAAAATATTATACAAGGGGATGCTTGTTTTGCTTTTCTAAAAACTTCTCGTAATCCCTTTTCTGACTCACCAATCCATCTAGATATTAGTTCAGGTCCTTTAATGTTAATAAAATTAGCGTTAGAATTAGAGGCCACGGCTTTGGCTAACAGAGTTTTACCAGTTCCGGGGCCTCCATAAAGTAAAATACCTTTGGAAGGTCTAATATTGGCTAAATCATATAGTTCAGGATATTTTAAAGGCCATTCGGTTATTTCTATTAAATCTTGTTTTGTATCCCCTAATCCACCTATATCGTCCCATTGAGTATCAGGTCTCTGTATTTGAAATTCCCTTATTGCTGAGGGAGATACATCTTTTAAAGCACTGCTAAAATCAGAATTCATTATAATTATTTTATTTAATGCTTCTGGTGGAATTGGAGATTGATCTATATTAATTTCAGGAAGAATCCTTCTTAAAGACCTCATTGCAGCTTCTTTTGTCAATATTTCCAAATCTGCTCCTGCAAATCCATGAGTAATTTTCGATATCTTGGACAATTTCACATCTTCACTCAAAGGCATGCCCTTAGTATGAATATTGAGTATTTCCATTCGGCCCTCTTCGTCAGGAATTCCTATTTCTATTTCTCTATCGAATCTACCAGGTCTTCTAAGAGCCGGATCAATTGCATCCTGTCTATTAGTGGCTCCAATTACAACCACTTTTCCTCTATTTTGAATTCCATCCATCAGGGTCAACATTTGAGATACTACCCTTTTTTCTAACTCACCTATTACTTCCTCTCTTTTTGGTGCTATAGAATCAATTTCATCAATAAATATTATTGAAGGAGCATGTTCTTTTGCCGCATTGAAGGTTTCCCTTAATCGTTGTTCACTCTCTCCATAAAATTTACTCATAATTTCAGGACCACTAATGGAATAAAAGTTGGAATGTGTTTCGTTAGCAACCGCTTTGGCCAATAAAGTTTTGCCTGTTCCTGGTGGGCCATAAAGTAAAACACCCTTTGGTGCTTCAATCCCAATTTTTTCAAACAGTTCAGGATGACGTATAGGTAGTTCGATCATCTCCCTAACTTTTTGTATTGGGTCCCTCATACCCCCAATATCTTCATAGTTTATTCTTGGAATATTTGGAGAAGTACTCTGTTTATAATCACTCATAGTAAATTTAGTACTAACGCTAATAATCAAAGGACCAGAATTTGGAGTTAAATTATTTATTATAAAAGTAATCTTTTTCCCCATCAAATTTATAGGAATAGTATCCATTTTTGATACAATACGACCATCCAATAAATTTGGAAGATATGCTTCGAATCCAGAATATTCCAACTCTTCAAATGGTGCCAAGCTAACCCCCGTTGCCACATTTACACTTCCTATTTTTTTAATAGTAACATGATCATCGATTCCTGAATCTAGAGAATTTCTAGTATATCCATCTATACGTATAATGTTTCTCCCATAGTCAGAGGTTAGCCCAGACCAGAGTCTTACATAACTAACTTTTCTCTTTCCTTTTATTTCAACAACATCACCCGAAGCCAAGCTCAAATCATCCATGACTTTAGGATCCACAAGCGCTAGTCCTTTTCCAACAAAACTAATATCAGTTTCTGCTATCCTTAATAATTTTATCTGAGAATTTTTCATTTATGTATCACCATCACCCAATACTATAATCCTGTTTACGCATTACATGTTGTAATTTATATTACACAATATAAATTGTTCTTACATCAGGTAAGACTTATTTTATAGAGTAAATAATTATTACAATATGTATATTAGAGATTTTTCAGTTCCACAAGCAATAAAGGAAATTATAATATCTAACGATTTTTATCTTAAAGCAATTAAATTAGGCATTGTAAATTATACGGCATTAGCTAATAAAATTCATAAAGATGTAGAAGCATTAACAGACTCTAATGTAAATATTGGAACAATCATTGTTGCCATAAAAAGATTCGCAGACGAATTAAACAGATCAAACAATTATATTTTAACAATAAATAATAATAAAAATATAGATTCACCGTACTATAAGGATAACAAGGAAAATTCTGATCAGATGATGTCGTCGAATGATGTAAGAATGACCCTAACTGGAAGCATTATCGATATCAATTTTAATAATGACAATACATTAAGAGATATTTCCGAGATAATTTACGATTTTTCTAAAGATACTCTTTTTGATTACAATTTAATACATACTACAAAAAAAGTATGTTTGTTTACTGAAGATATCCAAGAATCCAGAAAAATAATTTTGGAATTAAAGGAAAAATACAATGGAAAAATAACAGAAGGTCTTTCAAAGATAACATTAACTTTATCAAATGAAAACATTATTGTAACAAGGCAAATACTATACCATATTTTTGACATGATAAACAATTACAAGATAGCTATCAAAAACGCATTTTTTACAAACAAGGAAATTATTTTGATTTTAGGAGGAAGTGAAGCTGCAAAAACATATGACTTATTGAGAAAAAAATTTTTTGTAAGCAAATAAATATAAAAAAATCTAAAACATCTGTAATACATATTAAATTATTGAAATATTTAATTATCGCCACAAGATTGCAAAGTTATTACAAATAATAAAATGAGTAAAGAGTAAAAATATTATGTATAACATGATAAAAAATAAATTAAAAACAAATAAAATGGTTCCCGATATTAAAAATGAATGTGTCAAAACTATTAAAACTCAAAACAGGAACATGGGATCTATCAGAACTAGTTAAAAACCCTAAAGATGATGAATTTTCCAATTTTTTATTATCGATAGATGATAAAGTGAAACAATTTGAAAACAAAAGATCAATTTTAAAACCAGATATATCCATTAAAAATTTTTTAGAATTAATAAAGGATTCTGAAAATATTTCTGAAAAATTGAGTATAGTTTTAGGATATGCTCATCTAAAATATGCTGAAAATACAGCATCAAACGAATCAGCATCATTAACGACTAAAATGAATATTTTTGCAACTGAAATATCAAACAAACTTCTCTTTTTTGATTTATGGTTTAAAAAAGATTTGGATGATAGTAATGCAAATCGTTTGATAGAAGAAGTTCCAAAAGTCTATCAAGATCATCTTAAGCATGAACGTTCATTATCAAAATTTACATTAAAAGAATCCGAAGAAAAAATTATAAATATTCTCGATGTTACTGGAATTGATGCTTTAATTAAGATATATGATAGAATGACTAATGGTTTTGAGTATGAATATATAGAAATTAAAGGAAAAAGAAAAATTAAAAAAATATTTACCAACAAAGAGAAATTAGTATCGCTTGTAAGAAGTTCACGGTCAACTGAAAGAATAGCAGCATATAAATCATTATGGTCAACATATAAAAAAAATAGCGGAGTTTTGGGTGAAATTTATATTAATAGAGTATTAAACTGGCATAATGAGTATATCGTTTTAAGAAAATTTCCCTCACCTATATCTGTAAGAAACCTATACAACAACATTGACGATAAAACAATTGAAACATTACTCAAAGTTTGCAGATCAAATGCAGTTATTTTTCAGAAATATTTTAAAGAAAAGTCAAAGATGTTAAAACTAAAAAAATTTGAACGATATCATCTTTATGCTCCATTAAAATCTCAAAAACAAGAAAAGATCAATTATGACAAAGCTATGAGAACGGTTTTAGGTGCATATGAAGATTTTGATCCTACATTTAAACACGTAGTAGAAAAACTAATAGAAAAAAAACATATTAACTCTGAACTTAGAAATAATAAACAAGGGGGAGCTTTTTGTTCAACAATCACTCCAAAAATTGATCCATTTGTATTGCTAAATTTTGATGGGACATTACGAGATATATCTACAATGGCCCATGAATTTGGTCATGCAATTCATAGCATATTAGCTTCCGACAAACCAATA